>JAGLPR010000001.1 GCA_023137255.1 Bacteroidales bacterium
ACCCTGGAACTGGCTGCCAAGATCGATAGTGCCGACCGGGTCACCGCCGCCGGATACTTCAGGTTCAACACCCTTGGATTTGATATCCAGCTGTTGGGCGGGGTCTACCAGGAGGAGGACCTGATCCTGGGAACTGGCTGGAGCGGAAACATAGGTTCTTCCGCCTTTCGTGGCGAGCTAAGCTACTTCAGGGACCTGGACCAATTTAAGGATACCACCGGCTATCTAATGACTTCCCTTGGATTTGACTACACCTTCTCCAACTCCCTTATGATCCAGGTAGAAGGATTGTATTCAGCCTTTGCCAGGGACCTGGATGTATCCAGTTTCCTCCAGTTTTACTCCGGCAACCTTGACGTGAAAAACCTGGGATTTACTGAATGGTCCATCTTCGCAAACATCACCTATCCATTGACCCCTTTAATCAATGGAGGCTTTGCCACCATCTGGTATCCTGAGTGGAAAGGAGTCTACCTGGGACCCTCTTTCGACCTCTCGTTAAACAACAACTTCGACCTCTCATTGATCCTTCAGCACTTCACCGCTGAGTTTGAGGACCCTTCCGGAGCCACAAACAGGGAGAATAATACCTTTGGTTTCTTACGGTTTAAGTGGAGTTTTTGAAGGTTAACAGAACCTTATTCCTACTTCACCAAATTGTTAAAAACTATCTCCCACCCACATTCAATTTTCTCATTATTTAGATGGTGTCGATTTGTTGGACATTAATGTGATGCTATGAAGAAGATTGAAAACGACTACTATTACGCTTCAAAAAAGCAACCTGAATACCACTGGAACAACAGGGTGGTTTTGATCACCGAAGATGAAGAGGTGAATTTCTTTTACCTGAAAACCTTGCTGCAAAGGGCAAAAGCAAAGGTAATCCGTGCCAAAAACGGGAAAGAAGCGGTGGATATTATTGCCAGGCACAAGGGAGGCATTGATCTGATCCTGATGGACCTGAACATGCCGGTAATGGATGGATATGAGGCCATGCGGATCATCAAATCGCAGCATCCTTCCATTCCCATCATTGCCCAGACAGCATATACAATGAATAATGACCGGCACAGGTGCCTTGAGGCAGGTTTTAACGATTACATTGCGAAACCCATCAACCGCCTGGCCCTTTACAGGATGGTGAATGAAAATCTCTCATGAGGGCAGTCCTTCAAAAAGTATCCGGCGCCTCTATAATCATCAACAGAGATACCAGCAGAAAGATCGGCAAAGGCCTGGTCATACTACTGGGCATTGAAGAGAGCGACACCCGTGAGGAGATCGGATGGCTGAGCGGAAAAATCAGCCGGCTAAGGATCTTCGATGATTCAGAGGGGGTCATGAACCTGTCGGTGACCGATGTAAATGGAGAGATCATGGTTGTAAGTCAGTTTACCCTGCATGCAAGCACCAAAAAAGGAAACCGCCCTTCCTATATCAAAGCTGCTCCTCCCAAAACTGCCAAAATCCTCTATGAAGCTTTTATTGCCCAGATGGAACTTGTCATTGAAAAGCCTGTGATCACCGGAGAGTTTGGAGCCTATATGCAGGTGAACCTTACCAACGACGGACCTGTTACCATAATGATTGATACCAAAAACAGGGAGTAATGACCATCCATACAGATATCGATCTGCAGAAAAAAACCACCCGGGATTTTGACCGTCATCAACAAAATGATAAATTGAGGGTACCAAGATCCCTATCATGAAGATCCTTTCCGATTTTAACCTAAGCGTAGATCCGGATGAGGTTAATCAACTGCTTACAAAAGCAACTGCAGCAGTCTCTTCCGATGGAGATAAAGATCTGTTGAGAAAGATTTTCGGGCTGATCGACCTGACCACCCTCAGCGAACAGGACAATACCGAAAATGTATCGCTTATGTGCCGGAAGGTAAACCAGCTGGGCGAAGCGTATCCCGACATGCCTGGTGTGGCCGCCATCTGTGTCTATCCTGAATTGGTGGGTGTGGTCAAGGAAAACCTGGAGAATCCATTGGTGAGCATTGCCTCGGTAGGCGGAGGCTTCCCTGCATCCCAGACCTATACCAACATCAAGGTGATGGAGATTGAACAGGCCATCGAACAGGGCGCCGAAGAGATAGATATCGTAATGAATGTGGGGAAGTTCCTGATGGGGGACCTTGAATATTTGGATTATGAAATACAGGTTATCAAGCAACGTGTGGGGTCTGTTCACCTGAAGGTGATCCTGGAGACAGGGAGCCTCAAAGAGTGGTCCCTGATTCGAAAAGCATCACTCCTGGCCATAGGAGCCGGGGCCGATTTTATTAAAACCTCCACAGGGAAAATATCTCCCGGTGCCACTCCTGAGGCCATGGTGGTCATGTGTTGTGCCATCAGGGACTTTTACAACCGCACTGGAAAAAAGATCGGAATTAAACCTGCCGGTGGGATTTCAGAGCCCGAAACAGCCTTGTTATACTACCAGATCGTGAAGGAGATACTGGGGGAAGAGTGGCTCAACTGTGAAAGGTTCAGAATAGGTGCGAGCAGGCTTGCAAACCGGATTTTGGCCCATATTTTTGACAAAGGGCCCGATTTTGGTTATTTCTGATAGTGTTTGGTAGGACTAAATCCGTATATTTGTTTAGTAAGATTAGACGTTCTTATACTTAATATGATAGCGGTTCGATAAACATTCCATTCTCATAGAGACGGGTTGAATTCCATGGCTTTTTTTCTTCAATATCGGACCGCTATTTTTTTATTTCATTAAGCGGTAGTGAAGATAGTCCAGCATAAGTGGGATGTCTTTTTCAAAGATCCCATTTTGAATGAGGATGGAGCGGTCATCTTCCATGGTTTTCAAAAAATCTTCCATTTCAAAGTTCAGATCCCTGAGTGATTGCAGATAGAGCTCCACTGCATCTCTTTTCTTTCCAAGTGCCCACTGAACATGACCATAGTTGATATAGTCGTAATAACCGGGTTTCCCTTCAAATACCCTGACAAAATATTTATCTGATTTTTCCAGTTCTCCCAGTGCAAAGTAACACCAGGCGATGGGCCGAAGGATATGCTGGTTCCCGGGATTCAGGTATTCTATCTTAAAATAGTGTTTCAGGGCAGTCTGGTAATCGCCCAGCTTCAGGTGGCAGAACCCGATCAACGACTCGATGGTCTGGTCCTCGGGTTGCAGAGAAGAGGCTCTTTCATAGACCTCAAGGGCTGAATTGTAATCGCTGAATTTGCGAAAACAGATTCCCATATTTTTCAGGGTCCATAAGTTCATCTCGCCGGTAAGGCCGATAAGCTGATAGGTGGCCACGGCCTCCCTGAAGTTCCCAAGCTTCTGGAGACTGTACCCCGCTTTTTCGAGCAGTTCACGATCGTCGGGCCGATCCTCAAGCAACATCCTGAAAATATCCAGAGCTTCATCAAAGTGATCCTTTTCAAACAAATATTCAGCAATGTTCCTGGTGATGGAGTCGTCTTCGATGATCTCGCTGAAGAAATCTGACCTGTAGAGATCCAGTTTGCCCCCGAATACATCCTCGAATTCATTTTTGAAAGGCGAGATTTTAAAGAACCGGTAAAGGTCCTGAATGTACTGGATAAATACGGTACGTGTGGTAAAATCACCAGTGGTCAGCTGCTCATCGGAGATCATCTCCTGCATCCCTTCAAGTTCCATCAGAAATGCAGTGGAGAGCATTTTTTTCTGCTCTTCGGGCAGAAAACGCAGGTTAAAAATAAAACTGTACTTATCGCTGTTGCAGAGAAATGGTGTCTTCTTCAGACCATCCACGAAAATGTCAGGGTCAAACTCCTCACTCCTGGAGGAGTATATCTCCGATAAATCGGGATTCTCCCGGTGAAAAGGAACCAGCCAGTTAGTCATCTCATTAAAGAAGGGGAACTGTTTCAAATGGGCAAAAGTAGTCATGTAGACATCGGCCCCTTCCATCTGAAGTTTCATAAATTCGTCCACCTTCCGGTATAGGTCGTCCGACTCATTGAACACAGACTCCCAATCGGGATTCCTTCCCTCCTCCAGCAACTCATCCCTGATGTCATCCATTTTCAGTTTATCCTCCAGTTTGGGTTTGATCTTGGCCATTTCGGGCATCAGGTCCTCTTGAAGTTTCCTGCCAATCTCCAGGGTATCCCGGGTACGGATTAGCTGCAGAGCTATTTTTTCAATGTTCTGTTCGAGCTTCAGATCGTCTTTTAAAAGCTTAAGTCTCTGAATGATGTTTGGATAGAACTCAACCCTGTGGTCATACTGAAATAGGAGGATCACCAGTGCCACCAATGCCCTTGCTGATACCTCCTGGTCCTCCTCTCCTGCAAAATCTATCAGGCGGTGCACCTTCTCTTCGTCCCAGTACCTTAAACCCGATAAAAGGATAGCACTGATGTAGAGCGCTTTTTCATACCACAGGAAATCACGGCAGGAGAGGATGGCGGTCGAAAGGCTGTTCTCTGCTTCGTTATAACGGTTACTCAGCCAGAGGTGCCTGAAAATCTCAGCCGATAACTTCCTTCTGCGATCATCTGTAGCCTCAGGCGATACCCTACCCTCATCGATCATCTCATCCAGTTCCCTTTTGAAAGAGAGGTCATCCAGCGTTTCAATCACCCGTTTCCCGGTCAACTCCACCTCTCTGTCCATCTCTTGCTTCAGTATATAGGTATGCCATCCCGAATGGTTCTCCATGAGCAGGTTCTTTACACGGTCGGCCAGTTCAAGGATCGAGGTCAGCAGCTTGTTATACACCTTATCCCTCTCCGGATCCTGGACACCCTCCAGCATGTAGTTGAGCATCTGCTCATAGGTATGTGCCAGGTGCTCCTGCTGGATAAAAAAATCGCTGTACCCCGATTCACTTACCAGCTTGTTCAATACATCAAGGGCATCTTTTACCCTCCTGGAGGAGACCAGGTGACAGAGATGCTGGTATTGGGTCTTTATCTTCCGGATATTGATCATTCAAACGAAGTTTTCTATGGCTGTCCAAATATCACGCCAACGGAATATGCGGACAAATTGGCAGACAATTAGCTGCTCATAAATGACCTGGCGCTACTCAATAGGTAAGAACATGGTACCCACTCTTCAGGTAATCGGTCAATGGTACTCCCATTCCTTTCACGTCGATACCGAGTTTCCTCAAATCTTCGGTAACACCCAGCATGTTGCTGCAGGCTACGCATGCCTCAAGGATCACCCCATCTTCTATCATGGCCTTTATCTTCTCCTGAAGTGCTTCATCCTCCGCAAGCAACCTGGAAGAGGAGCCCCAGACGATCAATACCACTTCGTCGAACCAGCCATTTCGTTTGGCGGCATGTGTGTACATCAGGCACGATTTCTCTGCCACATCACGATCGCCTGATACCCACAAAACAGCCAGTTTTTCCTTTTTACTTTCCATCTCCTGTGCAGTTACAACCACCGGAAGGGCGATCATAAGAATACAAGATATGATAATCACACGAAGGGAAGATAGATCTTTTAGTTTCATAATGCTTTTTATTTTGATTGGTCATAAGCAAATGTATGTCAATTCTTCCTATTCCTTTTAAAGGCATCAAAAGAGTCCTATCTTTAAGATGAAAATTCCCGGAAAGATGGATATATTCAACGACAAGCGTGTGGTGCTGACTTTTGATGCAGGGGGTACCAATTTTGTTTTCTCCGCCATGAAAGATGGCCGTGAATTTGTTGACCCTGTCACCCTCCCTTCACATGCAGACCACCTGGAACGCTGCCTGGAGACTATCAGAACGGGGTTTGATCACATCATCTCTGAATTGGATCAACAGGCTGTTGCTATCAGTTTTGCCATACCTGGTCCAACCGATTACTTCAACGGAGTGGTAGGCGATTTGAAAAATCTACCCGGGTTCAGGGGTGGAGTGCCACTGGCAAAAATACTGGAAAACCAGTATCAGATACCTGTCTATATGAACAATGACGGGGACCTCTATGCCTATGGTGAAGCCCTGGGAGGATTCCTGCCAGAGGTAAACCGGATGATGGAGGAAGCCGGAAATCCAAAGCGTTTTAAGAACCTGTATGGGCTTACCCTGGGAACCGGATTCGGAGGGGGATTTGTCTCTGACGGAACACTGATTCGCGGTGACAATTCCATCGCATCGGAAGTCTGGATCCTCTCAAACAGTCTCACCCCTTCGAGAAATGCCGAAGAAGAAGTCAGCATCAGGGCAGTGATCAGGAACTACAAGGCAGCCACCGGCCAAACAGAACAGGACAATCTGACTCCAAAGGATATTTACAAAATCGCCTCCGGGAAGCAGGAAGGAGATCGTGAAGCAGCACTGGAGGCCTTTGAAAACATGGGCCGA
Source organism: Bacteroidales bacterium (assembly GCA_023137255.1). GTDB lineage: Bacteria > Bacteroidota > Bacteroidia > Bacteroidales. Next base: position 6,342 of record JAGLPR010000001.1, read on the forward strand.
CACCTGGGGGATGTGATTGCCAACCTGATTTCACTCACCGACGGGCTGGTGGTCATGGGTGGAGGCATTGCCGGTGCTGATCAATTCTTTATGCCGGCCATCATGAAAGAACTGGACCGAAATTTCGATTTTCGGAAACACGACCCCATTCCGCGCCTGATCCAAAAGGCATTTAACCTGAATGAGGAAGCCGGCCAAAAAGGGCTGTGTGAAATTACGGGGAAATTTATTGATCTGCCCGGGACAGACCAACAGGTGTACTATGACGAGCAATCCAAAGTAGGCATCGGGACCAGTCGCATCGGGACCAGCAGGGCCATCTCACTTGGAGCATATGCATTTGCTTTAAACCAGCTCGACCGGTAACATTTCCGAGTCCCTATTCTTTCCTTCGTATCAGCGGATAAACCACATAGGTATATATCCAGCAACCGGCACAGAAATTCAGTCCGCACTCCAGGAAAGCAAATATCACCAGAGTGGTCCCTGCAAAGTAGGCCATCAGTGGAAAGCCAAAAAAAGCACCTGCCATTATAGCCGCCGACAGCAGAAGCCCGATCCTTGCAGCAAAAACCTTGGGCGCTTTATCAATCAGAAGGGGCGGTGTACCCATCGCTTTTACAAAGAGATGAGCCAGCCAGCTGATCGGGCTGTAAGGCAGCCTGGTAAACGCCCTGATGAAAAAATCAACGGTCAGAATTGCCGGAAAAATCGTGTTGCCGGTCATGAAATATACGCCTGTCATAACGATGACACCCAGGGCCGTGACCCTGACCCTGTTTTCATCGATGCGCTCGGACGATACCGGACATATAAGTTGATTGAATTGCTTCATGATCCATTCCATTTACCTGTAAGACGGCTGAGAAGAAATATCCTTACACCCGATCTTCTCTGTTTTAACTATTTCCTTTATATTCATAGTTGGCAAACTGTAACATGCAGGTCATTTTTCCTGACATAGATAGATCAAAGATCCGCGTGAATCCGGATGACATCATCAGGCTTCTCGGTGTCCGGGAAGATGCAGTGGATGCTCATTCTGCAGCCCTGGTGAATCAGTACATCGAAGAGTGCAGTAAGATCATGACCCCCTCAGCGGGATATGTGCTGGCAGAGTCTGTTGATCCGGAATCGCCGGAGGAGATCGCCATCGAAGGGGTTCGCTTCCATTCGGGCAGGATTATTCACAATATGCTGAAGCTTTCCGAATCCTATGCCTTTTTCGTGGTTACCGCCGGTCCGGAAACAGAAGCTCTGGCAAGGGTGTTGCTGGGGAATGGTGCCTTCCTGGAAGGATACATTGCCGACCTGGTGGCCTCCGCCATTGTGGAATCCATGGCCGACCTGGTACATGAAGAGATCCGAAAGCTGGCAGGCACCAGGGATATGAAAGTAACCAACCGTTACAGTCCCGGCTATTGCTCCTGGGATGTAGCAGAACAGCAAAAGCTATTCAGGCTGTTTCCAGACGATTGCTGCGGAATCTCTCTCTCTGAATCATCATTGATGAGCCCGGTGAAATCGGCGAGCGGAATCATCGGAATGGGTAGCAATGTAAAATTCAATGAGTATGCCTGTGAGATATGCTCCATGAAAAACTGTCTCTTCAGAAGAAGGAAGAATTAGTAGAACGGGGCTTCTGCCTGCTGCAAAAACAGCTCATCAAATTCGGGGTTCGGATCAAAATCTACAGGCGATTGCTCCTTTTTACCGGGATTGTCAGCGGCAAGGTTGTTCTTCTCCCCCGGATCGGTGCTGAGCTTATAGAGTTCCGTACCTCCATCCTCATAATAGTAGTGAAGCTTCCAGTCACCCTCCCTGATGACCGATCCGGGCCTGGTTCTGAAGAGGGGATCCCTTCCATAGTCCTTCCCGGCCCGGTAAGCCTGGAGGTAGACAGGAAAATGAAAACAGAGGGCTCTCGCCGGAAGCTCCCCTTCCCCGGAAAGCAGTGGCCAGAGAGAAAGGCCATCCAGATCTACGAGAGACTCCTTACCTGTGATCTCCATCAGAGTGGGATAGAAATCAATATTGATCACCGGTTCTTCCACCCAGGCACCGGTCTCAATCTGTCCGGGCCAGGAGAAAACCAAAGGGACCCGTATCCCTCCTTCATAGTAAGATCCCTTTCCTGCCCTGAGGGGACCCTGACACGATATTTCCCGTATCCCTCCATTGTCGGAGGTGAAAATGACCAGGGTATTTTCACGAAGTCCCGACCGGTCCAGTTCCGCCAGCAGCAGACCAATACATCGGTCCAGGTAATCTACCATCGCAGCATAAGCCGCATTAGACTGACAGCCTCTGTTTTCTTTCTCCAGGTACTTCTGTTCAAGGGGTTTTTTAGGCTGGATGGGTGTATGTACTGCATAATAGGGCAGATACAGAAAAAAGGGCCGATGGCTGTTTTGCCGCATGAACCCAAGCGCCTCTTCAGTGAGTCGGTCGGTCAGGTACTCCCCTTCTGGCGCCTCAAGGTCGGGACCGCAGTAGGGTGCAAAATAGCTATTAGGATGGCCCCGTAGACTTCCGCCCACATTCACATCAAATCCCTGGGTACAGGGATCTTTTCCCAGGTGCCATTTCCCGATGCTTGCAGTGGCGTATCCTGCTTCCTTCAACGCCTCCGAGAGGGTAACGAAACCGGTGCGAAGGGTGGTTATGTTTTAACAGGGATGATCCTTCGCGTTCTTGAATCTCCCCTTTCTGAGGAGCCTACCGTATAAATTTCATGGGCCGTTGTATACATTCCCGTCATAAGGCTGGCGCGGCTGGGAGCACAATTGGCTGCTGCTGCATAAGCCTGTTTAAAAGCCATCCCTTCCCCGGCCAACTGTTCCAGATTTGGGGTCTCATAATAGTTGGACCCCATGAAACCTACATCTTTCTATCCCAGGTCATCCGCAACAATCAGCACAATGTTAGGTAGACGGGCTTCTGGGTTCTTGCAGGAAACTGTACATGCCAGTAGAAGCATCAGTGCCGGTAGGGTAAAATGCCTCATTACTCTCCCGAATAGGTTTTCATCCCGAAGTTAAATTTTCCGGAAGGTATCCGCTCCTCCTTCATCATCCTGGCAAACTTTTCTACCAGGTCGGGATGTGCATCAGCCACATTATTCTCTTCAAAGGGATCGTTCTCCAGGTTATAAAGTTCCAGCGGTCCGCCGGGGTCCTGTCCCACCCCCAGCCTGATCGCTTTCCAGTGATCCGACAGGATGGCCTGTTTCCCGCCCCTTTCATGAAACTCCCAGTAGAGAAATTCATGGGTTGGTTGCTCCTTTCCCAGCAATTCAGGAAGAAAAGAGATTCCGTCGGTCTTCTGAACCTCAAATCCTGCCAGTTCGGATAGTGTTGGAAGAACATCCCAGAAGGCAGAGATGTGATCAGAGATCCCTCCCTTTTCTATGGTTCCCGGCCACGATGCAATAAAGGGAACACGCACACCACCCTCATAAAGGTCGCGCTTCATCCCGCGAAGTCCGCCACTGCTGTTGAAGAATTCCGGATCGGCTCCTCCCTCGTTGTGGGGTCCGTTGTCGCTGGTAAACATAATGAGTGTATTTTCAGTAATACCCAGCTCTTCCAGGATTTGTACAATCTCCCCCACATAGTTGTCAAAGCGGTGTACCATGGCAGCAAAGGTGGCGTGTGGATGCTCCTGGCTGCAGTACATACCAATAACCATCTCCGGACCATAATCGGCCCCCGGTCTGCCTGTGTAAGGCTCTTCCGGATATCTTCCCAGGTACTCCTGGTAAATTTCATCATCCGGGACAATCAACTCCGCATGGGGAATCACGATGGGCACATAGGCAAAGAAACTGGTATCCCGGTTCTGTTTTATAAAGTCAATGGTTTTTTGCTGAATCACATCGGGTGCATAAGTCTCTGTGGTGGACCAGTCATTTCCCGGGAGAAAAACCTTCTCCTGGTTCTTCCAGAGGTATTCCGGATAGTAACGGTGGGCATAGCCCTGACAGTTGTATCCGAAAAAGAGGTCGAATCCCTGGTTTACTGGATCCCCTTCCGAATCCGGAAAACCCAGTCCCCACTTCCCGAATGCACCGGTCACATACCCGGCCTCTTTCAACAATTCGGCCAGGATGACCACCGAGTCGGCCAGGGGCCACTGCCCCTCCGGTTTCACCGACTGGTTCCCCCTTATAGGCGTATGGCCTGTATGCAGACCGGTCATCAACACCGACCGGGAGGGTGCACAAACCGTACTTCCCGAATAGTGCCTGGTAAAACGAACGCCGTCCCTGGCCAGCTGGTCCAGGTGGGGTGTGGTAAATTTCTGCTGACCGTAACAGCCCAGGTCACCATACCCCAGATCATCGGCCAGGATATAGATGATATTGGGAGGTGGCGGCGCCTGAATCTCAGGAGTCTTGCCGGATTGACATCCGCTTATCCCAAGCATAAATACAATAGCTGGCAGGGAAACGATCTTTCTCATGGCAGGAGTGTTTTATTTTGTTACACCACTAAGATATGTGTTTTTCTCAAAACCTCTTAAGGATTGTTTACATTTGCGGAAATGAAAAAGGTCTCTTTCAAAACATTGGGCTGCCGGTTGAACCAGTATGAAACCGATGCACTGGTGACCCAGTTTCACCAGGCAGGATACCAGGTGGTGGATTACTCCAAACCTTCAGATATCACTGTAATCAATACCTGCACGGTGACCAATCAGAGCGATCAGAAATCGAGGAACATTATCAACCACGCCGCCCGAAAGAATGCCAGGGGAATGGTGGTGGTTACAGGATGCATGGCCAACAACCACAAAAAGCAGCTGGAGGCCAATGAGAAAATTACCTATGTGGTGGACAACCAGCACAAGAGCAGCATCGTCTCGCTTGTAGATGCCCATTTCAAGGGGGAAGTGGTCCACCCTGAATCCTTTGCAGGAGATGTATTTGGTTTTGAGACGGTCGACCAAAGCCTTCACACCCGTACCTCCATCAAGGTGCAGGATGGTTGTAATAACTTTTGCACCTACTGCATTGTTCCCTCTGTAAGAGGAAGGGCAGTAAGCCGTCCCCTTGATGAGATCCTGGAGAACATCAGGCGGGTGGTGGACAATGGATTCAAAGAGATCGTGATCACCGGGGTAAACATCGGGCGATATGAATATGAGCAGTACAACCTGGAACGTGCCATTGAAAAGATAGCAGATCTGCCCGGCGATTTCCGCATCCGGATCTCATCCATGGAACCGGACGGCTTTGGTTCCGATTTTCACCAGGTGTTCCGGCATCCTAAAATGGCCCCGCACCTCCACCTCTGCATCCAGAGTGGTTCCGATGCCATCCTTAAAAAAATGCGCAGGATGTATACCACCCGCTCCTTTATGGGGATCCTTGAAACTTTCAGGACCCATATGCCCGATTTTAATTTCACCACCGACATCATCGTGGGATTCCCCGGGGAGTCGGAGGAGGACTTTGCAGAGAGTGTCAGAATCGCCAGGGAAGCACGCTTCAGCCACATCCATACCTTCAGGTACTCACGTAGAAAAGGCACAAGGGCCGACCGGCTGGAAGAGCAGCTGGAGGAGCGGATCAAATCGGAACGAAGCGAAGTGATCCGGTCAGTTTCTGAGGAGAACAGGCTCCTCTACATAAATACCATGACCGGGAAAGAGCAGCGTGTTCTTATTGAAAAAGTGGACCGCAGGGGAATGGCCCGTGGCTATGGTGAACACTACCTGCCGGTACAGTTCCCTGCATCAGACGGAACCAGGAACATCTTCCGGAGGGTAATGCTGGAAAAGGTAGAACCTGCGGAAACCCCTTTTATCCACGGGGTGGATCAGAGCTTCAGACCGTAGTAGAGGTGGTCGGCCTCCTGGCCATCGATCAGGGCTATGCCAGGCATGGCTCCCCACCGTTCAAATCCAAACTTCTCCAGCAACCCGATGCTGGCCGGATTCTTATTCAGAAGAATGGCAATCAGCACCGAAAAGCCAAATTGGGAAGCCACCCTGATGGCATGCTCCATAAGCCGGTTTCCCGTTCCCTCTCCGCGATGCTGTTCATCCACATAATAACTTACCTCCGCCACATGGGCCAGCGCCTGGCGGCCCATCCGATAGGGACCCAGCGAAACCCAGCCTGCCACACCCTGGTGGTTTGCTGCCACAAACACCGGGAAAGATTCAGGATCATGAGATGTAAACCACTTCTCCTGCTCCTCCATGCTAACCGGCTCCAGGTGTGCCGTGCAAAACCTCTGTCGCACAGCCTGGTTATAGATTTCATTGATAATAGGCAGATCTTCCTGCCTGGCCAACCGGATTCCCATAACTTAAAATTAAACCTTTTTCCTGCTCATCTGTCTAAATGTCTATCTTTGCAACCTTTTTGATATTAATCGCAGAAAATGAGAAAAATAGACAGGAGAATTGTCATCGTCATCAGTGTGTTGTTTATCCTGCTGGTGGCTTACGGTTTAATGCGCTTTTTGATTGCGCAAAAAGAGGCACCCCCGGTTCGCAGATCCATTGAGGCACGTCGCCTTGTAAAGGTCGAACCGGTAAAATACAGCCACATCGCTTCAGCTGTCACTGCACCGGGAAGGCTTTCTTCCATTGCAGAAATTGATATTGTAGCTGAGGCCTCAGGCAAGATCCAACCCGGTAAGGTGACTCTGAAAAAGGGAGCTAAGTTCTCAAAGGGTGATGTGCTCTTTGTGGTCTACCCCGACGAAGCCATCCTGTCACTCAAGGCCCGTAAAAGCCAGTACCAGAATACCCTGGCAGGGATCATCCCCGACCTGGTCATAGATTTTCCGGAAACAGAAGAAGCGTTCACAGCGTTTTTCTCCTCCATTGAAGTGGACAAACCTCTCCCTCCCATGCCGGAGATCAAAGACGACAAACTCAAGATCTTTCTGGCCAGCAGGAATGTGATCAGTGAATTCTACAGCATTCAGAGTGATGAGCTCCAGTTGAAGCGTCGAACCATTTTAGCTCCCTTTAACGGAACCTACAAAGAGGTCTACATGGAGCAGGGAGCCTATACCAATACCGGAGGAAGAGTAGCCCGGGCCATTCAGACCGACCACCTGGAGCTGGAAGTGCCTTTGGACCGCGCCGATGCTGCCTGGGTCAAGAGAGGAGATCCGGTACATGTGGAATCTGAGAAAAGGGATCTCTCCTGGAAAGGAGAGGTGATCCGGAAAGGACAGTTTGTAGATGAAAGTACACAGTCCCAAACCCTCTTTATACAGATTCGCTACGACCACAAACAACCCCTGCTGGCAGGAGAGTACCTGGTGGCCAATTTTCCGGTACGTCCCATCGCAAATGTGATGGAAATCCCCAGGAATTCAGTATTCAACTCCGATGAGGTCTTCGTGGTCCGCCAGGGGCGTCTTGTGAAAGAGAAGATCGATGTGGTTAAAATCAATGAACGGATCCTTATTTTTAAAGGGGTTCCTGAAGGAGATACCTTAGTTGTTCAACAGCTCATCAACGTCTCTGAAGGAACCCTTGTTCAGACTGATAAATCAGGTCCGGGTCAACCCGGAAAGGGTCCCGGCAAACCCGGTCAGGGCCCGGAAGCAGCAGCAGAAGGAAAAAAGGCCAATCGTAAATAAGCCGGATCATGAGGAAGATCATTGAGAGATTTGTAGAATATCCGGTATATGCCAACATCATCATTGCCATCGCAGTGATCGCAGGGGTCTACAGCATGACCAATATGAAAAAGGCTTTCTTTCCGGAAACGGAGAGCCGCTATATCTCCGTATCTGTATTCTATCCTGGTGCTTCACCGGTAGAGATGGAGGAGGGCGTCACCTCCAGGATCGAGGAGGCGATTCGGGGACTGATCGGGATCAAGGAGATCACCTCCACCTCGGTAGAGAACATGGCGTCAGTGAACATTGAAACCACCGGCGAATATTCCATCAATGAGGTGCTGCAGGAGGTAAAAAACGCAGTGGATGGCATATCCTCCCTGCCCTCAGCAGCGGAACGACCCATTGTTTCCAAACGACGCTCCAGGGCGGGTGCCATTCGAATGGAGATGGTACCGGTGGATGGGCAGAATATGGACCTGATGACCCTGAAGGAGCATGCCCAGCGCGTTGAAGAGGACTTCTTTAATTCGGGGGTCATGAGCCAGATCTCCATTTCGGGCTACCCCAGTCCGGAGATCTCTGTGGAGATTCAGGAAGAGGAGCTTTTGCGTTACAACATCACCTTTGATGAAATCGTCAGGGCCATCCAGAACAACAACCGAGATGTATCTGGGGGTGAGATCAAATCAGAAGAGGAAGAGTTCCTCATCCGCTTGCGTTCCAGAAGTGCCAAGCCCGACAAAATCGGGAACATCATCCTTCGGGGTCAGGCCAACGGGGGGTATATCCGCATCCGTGATGTGGCCGAGGTCAAGGTAAAGTTTTCCGATTCTCCCAACCGTCAATGGACCAACGGCAAACCTTCGGTATCGATCAGTGTGGAAAAATTGCCCGAAGAGGATCTGGATGAGATCACCGAATATGCACAGAATTACATCAAAGAGTTTAACGAAAGGAACCTGGGAGTGGAGATCATCGTCTCCAGGGCCTATCTGGACATTCTCAAAAGCAGGCTGAACCTGCTCAGGCGAAATGGCCTGATGGGATTCTTTCTGGTCATTATTGCGCTCTCCATGTTCCTGAGCTTCCGGCTCTCGCTCTGGGTTTCCATTGGGATACCCATCAGTTTCCTGGGTATGTTTATCCTGGCCAGCTTTATCGGGATCACCATCAACCTGCAGTCGCTGTTCGGCATGCTCCTGGTGATTGGGATCCTGGTGGATGACGGCATTGTAATTGCCGAAAATATCTATCTCCATTTTGAGAAGGGCAAAGGTCCCATGCATGCTGCCGTGGACGGAACCATGGAGGTGATGCCGGCGGTACTTACTTCGGTGACCACCACCATTGTAGCATTCTCTCCCCTGCTGTTCCTGGCAGGCACCCGCATGGAGATGATGCTGCATGTAGCAGTGGTGGTAATTGCATCGCTCTTCTTCTCCCTCTTTGAAGCCTTCCTGGTGCTTCCTGCCCACCTGGGCAGCGACTGGGTACTGAACCGGAAAAAGCTGGAATCCAAGAAGCGTGGACTTGGCAAGGTTTTCGATGATTTTATTGTCTGGCTGCGCGACCGTGTCTACCACCATTTCCTCAACTGGCTGGTGAAATGGAGGTACATTGCGCTTAGTTTTCCCGTGGCACTGGTGCTGATTACCATGGGTCTGTTTATGGGCGGACATATCCGAAATACCTTCTTCCCCATGGTCGATTTTGACAGTTTTACCCTGAACGTGGCATTTACCCCGGGCGATGGGGAGAAGCAAACCCTTGATTTCCTGGAGGAGTTTGAAAAGGCCATATGGGAAGTTAGTGATGAGATTACCGAGGAGATGGGACTGGACGAACCCATTATTGAACGTACCAGTAAACGCCTGGGTAGTGCCTTCACCGGTCAGGAACGGGGTGCCCATGCGGGCAGCATCAATGTCTACCCCGTTGACCTGGAAGGTATTGATATATCGGGCCGGGACATATCTACCCGGATAAGCCAGAAAATCGGGAAGGTGCCCGAGGCCAGCAAATTTACAGTGGGCGGACGCAACCGTTGGGGTGCCCCGGTCTCCATCGGGCTGATGTCCAAAAACCTGGAGGAGCTGGAGGAGGCCAAAGAATTTATGATTGCCCGGCTCAATGAGATGCCGCAGCTGAAAGATGTAAACGAGAACATCGCCCTGGGCAAGCAGGAGATCAGGCTCGATCTAAAACCGCGCGCCTACTTCCTGGGGCTGGATGAAGCCACCATTGCCAGTCAGGTTCGCCAGGGATTTTACGGGGCACAGGCACAACGCCTGCAGGTGGGACGTGACGAACTAAGAGTCTGGGTACGTTATCCCAAATCGGACCGCATGACCCTGGGACAGATGGAGAAGATGAAGATTAAAACCCCGCAGGGTGAGTTTCCCCTGTCGGAACTGGCTGACTACCATATGGAACGGGGACCGGTAGCCATCAACCGTTTTAACGGCTCACGTGAGATACGGGTGGAAGCCGAAACCGTGGATCCCCTGGCCTCGGTGCCTGATATCCTTGAACAGGTGGAGCATGAGATCATGCCGGAACTGGAAGCTCAGTTTGCAGGCATACGTTATGTGTACCAGGGTCAGCAAAAGTACAGCCAGGAGGCCATGGGTCAGGCTGGAAAGTATTATATGGTCGCATTTTTCCTGATCTTTATGATTCTGGTGCTACATTTTCGCAGTGTACCCAAAGCGTTTATTATCATCCTGATGATCCCGGTATCGCTGCTTGGTGTGGCCTGGGGACATGGTCTGCATGGTCAGCCGCTCTCCATAATGAGCCTCTGGGGCGCCGTTGCCCTCACCGGTGTGATCATCAATGACGCCATAGTGTTCTATGCGAAATTTGACAGATTGCTGGTTGAAGGCACAAGTGTCATTGAAGCAGTAAAAGAAGCAGGAAAGATCAGGCTCAGGCCCATTATCCTGACTTCCATAACCACCACCATCGGTCTCTTCCCCATGCTTTTCGAAAAAAGCGTGCAGGCGCAGTTCCTTATTCCCATGGCTATCAGCCTGGCCTACGGCGTTGCATTGGGTACGATCTTTATCCTTATCTTTTTCCCGGTATTGATCATGTTGCTTAATGATGCCAGGGTCTATACCCGCTATCTGTGGACCGGGGTAAAACCCACCAGGGAAGAGGTGGAAACAGCCTGTATCATGGAGAAGCGAAAGCTGAGATTCGAAAAGAACAGAGGTAAATACAAACCAACCTTAGAAGAAGATTAGTCGATCATGATTTCAAAGAAAATAGTTACATATCTCCTGGCCGCCCTGTTGCTGGCAGCACCTGTATGGGGACAGGAACAGACACTTACTCTCTCCTCAGCTCTGGAGCAAGCCCTTGAGAACAACTACGGCCTGATCATTTCCAGGGCCGACCTGCAGGTGGCAGAGATCAACAACAACTGGGGTGCCGCAGGACGCTATCCCACCATAGGATTCGACGCCTCGGACAACAACAACTATGAACTGAACAACAGCATCTATACCAACCGGCTTTCGGCAGGGGTGGGACTCAACTGGGTACTGTTTGACGGATTCAGGGTCAATATTACCAAGTCAAAGCTGGAAAACCTGGAGGATTTCACCTCTGGAATTCTTGCTATGCAGGTGGAATCTACCATAGAGGATATCATCCTCGGGTACTATAATGTATTACTTCAGAAAGAACAGCTTAAAGTGCTGAAAACCATTATGAATCTTTCCGATGATCGTTACCAGTATGAGCTGAAGAAAAAGTCCCTGGGCGGATCGGTCACCTACAATGTTTTGCAGGCACAGAATGTCTACCTCACCGATAAGGCCAACCACATGAACCAGGATATGCTGGTGCGGAACTCCGTTCGGAATCTCAACTACATGATGGGAGTGGAATCCTCGCAAACCTGGGAATTTACCGAAGCCTTTGAAGCAGATACCTCGAATTATCTTTTGGCCGACTTGCTTTCCAAAATGAAATCGGACAACCAGTCCCTGCAGAACCAGTACACCAACCTACTGTTAAAGGAGAACGAAACAGCACTTCAACAATCGGCATACTATCCCTCCATCTCCCTGGGGGCCGGAATGGATTACGGCCACACATGGGCCTATTCGGGAGGAGCACAAAGCCTTAATGCTGAAACCCTTACTCCTTATGGAAATGTACGCCTCTCATTTGACATCTACAGTGCCGGGGTGCGAAAAAGGGGTGTGGAGATTGCCAGGATCAACGAAGAGGTTGCCAATGTAGAAATCCTGCAGATGGAGCATGCTCTGACTAATGAGCTGTTCAACCTTTTTGACTTCCACGAAGTGCGGCTTGAATTGTTAAATGTGGCCGATGAAAATATGGAAGCTGCCGAATTGAACCTCTCCATCTCGGAAGACAAATACCGGTCCGGAGTAATCAATTCATTTAACTACCGGGATGTTCAGCTAATCTACCTGAGTGTTTCTTATCAGCGCCTTCAGGCGGTATATAACCTGATCGGCTCACAGGCCGGGCTCACCCGGATTACCGGAGGATTCCTTGGATACGCAGCAGAATAAAACGTTTTGAATTGCACGTTTTCGGACAACTCTTGTCCGGTAGAGGGCCTTTGACCGCAGCCTGATGAAGGCAGTAAATTACGATACCTTCTGATATTCAGCGTTTTAATATGAATGGTAAGGCGTTTGTGGACACTCTTGTGCCATATTCACTATTATAAGACTACATGCTCCGACATCTGTTTACCATTTCCATCAGGAATATCCTGAAGCATTTCAACTATTCATTATTAAATATCATCGGCCTGGCCATCGGGATCTCAAGCTTCCTGTTTATCCTGATCTATGTCACCGATGAACTGAAGTATGACCGGTTTCATGAAAATCATGAGCAGATCTACCGCATGAACAGGTTGTACAACGCCAATGAAATCCACGAAGATGCCTGCACGGTCTCTTTTCCTTTTGGTCCGGCTCTGGCCGAGGATTATCCGGACATGGTCAAATCGGTGGTTCG
>JAGLPR010000010.1 GCA_023137255.1 Bacteroidales bacterium
GGATGCGCTACGCCCTGATCAATCTTCGAAAGCTCATCGAAGAAAAAAAACTGACGCTTACGGTTTATTAGGAAACTTTCACATTTTTTTACAATAATCTACCTGGTTAGGCGTTTTAAATCTGAAAACCTAATCTCTTGCCTATGGTAAAAGTTTCTACCCTGTTTCACCGGGTGGATGGATTCGATGAGTCAGGCGCATATTCAAATTGCCCGGATGAAATGGATCGGGACCTCGGTGATAATTTCTTACAAGAGTTGCTGGATCCACTTGTTTTTGATCCAGGTGACAAACTGGTGAAAACCATTTTAGAAAAGAGTTGAAAGGGGGCCATTACGGCCCCTTTTTTTTATCAATTACTCTCTGTCTTCCATCATTCCCATTTCGATGCTTAAATTTCTTACTGTGCGGGAGAGTATAAAAAAGAAAAAGGGGCCATTACGGCCCCCAACTGTAACTGTAGTAGGTATGAAAAAATGAAAGGCAAACCAAAACGGTTTACCTTTCATCTACCTTAAACTACTACTACTTAGCCCACCACAGTTTTGTGTCCTGGCGGTCAGGACCCTGACGTGCAATTACTTCATCGTAATTATCTGCCGCATTCGACACTCCACTTCCGTATCTCATCCTTTCCGGATAGAGCCCGTTAATATCGCCCAGACCATAAATCTCAGGATCTGTCCGGGTTTCGGTTAATTCGGCTGGGAAGCCCGATTTCCGCGCAATGGCCCATCCTTCAAAACCGTCGGTATAGCAGGCCAGCCATCGCTGGATGCTTACTTTTTCCATGTTTTGCTCGGTGGTTCCGTTCAGCAATGCCATCTCTTCTGTACCAATGAAAGTTTCAATATCAGTGTCAGGTACATTCCAGAGTCTCATGGCATACCTGATACCCTCCTTGTACAGGGATTCTGCATCCCCCGGGAAGCCATTCAGAGCAGCCTCAGCCCTAAGAAAATAGGATTCGGCAGTGGTCAGGATAATTTCATCCCACATAACGGTCCCCGATTTCTTTTGAGCAACCACTTCCGGAGCCGGAAAACTGAAGAATTCACGGCGGATATAGGAGTAGATATCTCCACCCATCCTTACGGGTTGTCCCACATAATAGGTATCCTCCGGCATATCGATGGTTACTGTATCACCATCGACAGTCTCTGTAAATACAACACCCGCATCGGTCAGGGTCTGTGTGACAAAAGCCACATGTTTGTCAAACTGGGTTTTCCCCGGATCTTCTGCGGGTCTTATGAGATCTACGACTCCCCCGCTGGCAGGAACGGCATATAAATCCAGGCGTGGATCATTGTTATTGCGCAGGTTGTCAACCAGGGGTTGACCCACGTGCCATTTTGATCCGTAACCACCGAAATTATGCCAGACATCTCCGTAAGAAGAACTACTCCATTGGGAAATCACATCATCCTTTTCCATAACACAGTTGTCAGATTCATCTTCCAGAAAGAGTCCCGCGTTCAGGGCTTCTGTAATGGCAGCATCGGCAAAACCGGCTCCCTCTGCACCCAGTGCCCTCAAAGCAATCCGGAGTTTAAGAGTATTGGCAAGCTTTTTCCACATGGTCAGATCTCCTCCAAAATAAAGGTCATTATCACCCAGGTCATTGATCCCTTCACCGGTAATGGTATTATCCCCGATGGTGGCCATGGCTTCATCCAGTTCTGCAATTACACCCTCGTAAATGGTTTTCTGTTCATCGTACTTAGGAGTGACAATCCCCTCCACACCAGCTTCCAAATAGGGAAGTTCACCGAATATGTCGGTGTACATCTGGTAATAGAGCCCTTTAATGATTTTTCCGACAGCGTGCATGAGTTCATTTTCAAAATCACCACCTGCTTCTGTCAATTTCAGGAAATTGTCAATTCTTCCGAAATAACCTGCCAGCCATCCCCAGGCAGCATCGGTATATCCGGAGGAGTAAGAGTATCCAAGTTCATCGCTCCACCAGCTTCCGTTAAATCCAAAGGTAAAATAGCCTGCATATCTGTCGGTGTGGATCAGATGGGCTCTCCAGTAAGGATACCGGTCAGGGCCATACAACTGATACTGCGGATCTGTAATGAAGTATCGCGCACTCGCTTCCTCCTTGGTAATAGCGTTGGGATCTTTGTTGATCTCTGCGAAATCTTCCGTGCAGGAAGCCATTCCGAGTGCAATGAGAAATATAAACAGCAATCTATATCGTTTCATAATCATTCTGTATTAAAGTTTTAGAAAGAAACATTTAAATTGAAACCAAGGCTTCTTACAGTGGGAAGGTTGTACCAGAGCATACCCTGTGCAAAATTACTGGTACTGTAGCTTGATTCAGGATCGAAGTTCTCTATCTTCTTGTGGATAAAGAACAGGTTACGTCCCACCAGGCCAAATGAAACTCCCCTGATGAACGAATCACCAAACATGCTTGTCGGCATTGTATAGACCAGGGTCAGTTCCCTGAGCCGGAAGTTGGTCTGTGAATAGACATAGTTCGAAGCAATCCCGCTCATTGCACCCCAGTAGTCCTGCCCGGTGATCATCAGTGTGTTGGGCTGATAATCGGGCTCCTCAGGAGTCCCTTCATTCACCATCCCGTCAACCGTGATCCCGTCGCGGTACTCCAGGGTCCTGGCCGATACACCTGTTCCGTCAAGACCTGCATCTGTTCCGGAGAACACCTCTCCCCCAATCCGAAAATCGATCAGGGCATTCAATGTAAATCCTTTGTAGGAAAAACTATTCAGGATTCCGCCGGTCCAGTCAGGTTGATAGTTGCCCAACAGTACCTTCTCTTCGGAAGCCTGGGGACGACCGGTGGCATCCACCACCAAATCTCCAGCTGGAGTTGTCTTGGGTTCGGTACCCCAAATCTCACCAAACTCCCCTCCCACACTTGCCATGACGATTACATTGCCAGAATTGGTGGTACTGAAAGTAAACGTTTCAAGATCTTCGATCAATTCAACCAGTTCATTCTTGTTCCTGGCAATATTCAGCGAAAGATCCCATGTGAAATTATCGGTTTTTACCGGATATCCCCCAATCAACATCTCAAAACCTGTGTTAAGAAGTTCTCCCACGTTGGTATGAAAATAATTATACCCCGTGGCAGAGGGCACAGGAATTTGCATGATCAGGTCCCTGGATGTGATCTGATACAAGGAGAGATCTGCATACATCCTGTTATTCAGAAGGCTTAACTCGATCCCTGCTTCAAGGGAGGTGGACTGTTCCGGTTTAATGGGCTCATAGTATGTGCCCGGTCTTGTCAGAATGGTCAGACCCAGATAACTGCTGGTTGAACCCCGCAGGTTGAATGCATTGTCAAGCAGGTAGGGATCCGTATCGTTACCCACCTGTGCCCAGCTGAACCGCACCTTGGAAAAGTTCAGAATATCGCTTTGCAGTCCAACAATCTCATTAACCAAGAACGAGAGACTGACTGAAGGATAGAAATAAGACCATTCATTCTCGGGCAGGGTGGATGACCAGTCATTTCTGCCGGACAGATCCAGGTAAATAGCCCGATTATAGGCCAATGATGCCGAACCATACAATGAATGGATCTTTTTCTCCCTTAGTGGTGTGTAACCAGGGGTATTGATGGTATTGGCCCCGCTTACGATCGGCTTGGTCGGAATCTTGAAATCCTCCCCGGAAATAGTGTATCTTTCATAGGTCTGATACATGCTGTTTCCACCGGCATTGGCCGATATACTGAAATTTCCGAATTCTTTATTGAACATCAGAAGAAAATCTGCGTTGGTCTCGGCTGTGGTCCTGGTGCTGAAACTGAACCGTCCAGTGGGATAGAACCAGTGTCCATATTGATTAATGTTCTCTATACTCTGGGAGACCCGGTCAGTTCCCACGCGGACAAATGCTGATAGATAGTCCGTGAAATCATAGGTGACCTTGGCAAATCCCAGGAACCGGTCACGCCTGTCAGAATTCACATCATGCTGCAGCAACCAGTAAGGATTTCCAGCATTATCCTGATAGCTTTTGGAAGATAGATCGTCATTCTGATAATCCGTCAGGTCTTCAAAATCCACATTCCTTGGAACATCATACACATAGGACATGATCCCCTGGGTACCCAGATAAGGTCTCTGGCTGGCATTTTGTTTGAAATAGGTGGCTTTGGCATCCACCGATAATTTGTCGGAAAGATGAGCTACCGTCCTGATATTGAAATTATGCCTCAGAAGATCCGAGTTCGGAAGAATGGAATTGGTTTTGGTGTTTGTATAAGAGAATCTGGTATTGACCTTTTCCCCGCCATATTCTATGGCCACCGTATTGACGAAATTGGAACCAGTCCTGAAAAAGTTCTCTACATTATCCGACTGAGCGCTGTATGGGCGTAAATCATCCTCAGCAGTGAAGTAGTACTGTGAGGAACCATCCATTTCAGGTCCCCATGAACCTCCGGTATTGGACATGAACTCATTGTAATCGGCTGGAATATTGCCATCTTTTCCCTGTCCGTACTCATTCTGGTATTCGGGCAGAAGCAAAGGGGTGTCAAAGGTGATGTTGGAGCTTACCGATACTCCTACCCCGGGCCTGCTGCTTCCCGTTTTCGTGGTGATCAGGATCACTCCGTTTGCAGCCCTGGAACCGTACAGAGCAGCTGCATTAGGACCCTTTAACACAGAGATGGACGCAATATCATCCGCATTGATATCAGAGATACCGGTACCATAGTCGTTCCTTTGGTAGTTGGCAGTTCCTGATCCGGCGGCGGAGCCAAAACCGGAATTGTCCACAGGGATACCGTCGACTACATATAGAGGCTGGTTGTTGCCGGTCAACGAATTATTACCCCGTATCACCACGCGGGAACCACTGCCCGGTCCGGAGGTTGACTGGGTGATCACCACACCGGCTACCCGGCCTGACAATTGATTGATCACATTGGATTCCTTGACCTGGGTAAGGTCGGCACCAGAAACCTCGGTGACCGCATACCCAAGTGCTTTCTTCTCCCTGGATATCCCCAGGGCGGTGATGACAACTTCATCCAGTTCTTCGGTACTTGGTGAAAGGGAAACATTAATGGTTGTCCTGCCATTGATACTTTCTTCCACTGATTCGAAACCGATAAAAGAGAACAACAGTGTTCCATCCAAATCAGGCACACTGATGGAATAGTCTCCGTTGACATCGGTAACAGCTCCCGTAGTGGTTCCTGCAAGTACAATGCTGGCACCAGGAAGTGGGCTGTTATCCTCTGCAGACGTAATTGTCCCTGTCACTGTTTGCTGGGCATACAAACCTCCAGCAAACGCGAGCAAGAAAAAAAAGAAAAGTGTTTTTTTCATAGTGTTTTGGTTAAAGTTTTAGACTAGTAGTTCTATTCACTGTATAATTATTGTGGGTTACTTTGTAAATCAATTGCCACTTACAATAACCGGTCCGCCACCAGAATGGCTGACCCCAGAATGGCTGCTTCGTTTCCAAAATTTGTTGTCCTGATGTTTAGATTATTGATTAATATAGGATTGCAATGCGTATGCAATGCATGTTGAATGGGTGTGATTAAAAACTGCCTGGCTCTGGCCATCCTGCCCCCCAGAACAATGATTTCAGGATTCAGGACCTGAATCAGCGTGGCAATCCCTTTACCCAGTTCATATCCCACGTCCGATAAGATCTTTATTGCAAACTGATCTCCCTGATGTGCTGCATCAATCACAATTCCTGGATCGATGTGATCTTCATTCCCATTCACAGACTTGAATATGGAAGATGCAAGGCCACTTCTGACCCCTTCTTTTACCAGGTTAGATAAAGCTGTTGCAGAAGCAACTGTTTCCAGGCAGCCCTGTTTATTGCACCAGCATAAATTTCCGTTCTCAACGCTTGGTATGTGGCTGAATTCCCCGGCAAAACCGGAGGCTCCAACGTACAATTCACCATTAATGATCAATCCCATCCCGATGCCCCAGCTCAGGAGCAAAACAATGGCATTTTCTTTATCTCTGACCTCTCCATACCAACGTTCTGCCAGTGCAAGTGAATTGGAATCATTCTCCAGGAATACGGGGAGATTGAATCTTTTTTGCAGGTGGACGGCTAACACTTCTTCCGGGTTATAAAAATAGCTTAAATTGACCCCTTTCTTCGAATCAATCAAGCCCGGCATATCCAAGCCAATGCCAATGACTTTCTCTTTCTTTATACTTGAGGTGTCGATGAAATTGTCGGTCAATTTACAGACCTCCTCCAGGTAACTGAAATCATCCTGGAACTTGATCTCATGCGAAACAATACCGATGACTATGTTCATTTGGCTGTCCACCATGGCCAGCCTTACTTCAAATCTGCCAACATCAATACAGAGGATATAAAAAGAGTTCCTTTTTAAGCCGTAAATATTGGGACGTCTGCCACCGGTAGAAAAACCCTGACCCTTTTCTTCAATGAAACCATCCTTGATCAACTCATTCATGTTCGCCTGAACAGAAGGCACGCTGAGACTTATGTTCTGGGCAATCCAGTTACATGTACTTTCTCCATGCAGAAGCAAACACTTGATGATCCGTTGTTTGGTACGGTATTTTTTCCTTGCAACTCCTTTCAATCCATCCAAAGAATTACTTTGAAAGAAATTCATCATGATCTATTAAGTTAATGTGATGACCGTTTAATTGAAATACCCGTTTCTATTCAAAACTCTTGCAACATAGTATTTTTTTTACTATCTATCAAGTACTTTATAATTATTTTTTATACTATATAGTCGTTGAGCTATTTTTTTATCTTTTTAGTGCCTGAAGAGATAAGTAAATAATTGATTGACCTCTTTTGACTGAACCTTACAGATCTAGAAAAGAGATGGCGGCGGTGATATAGACCGCGGCTGTTTCGGTGCGAAGCCTGGACTTTCCCAGGTGGAACGGGAGATAACCCGCTTTCATGGCATCTGCTACCTCCTCTTCGGTAAAATCACCCTCCGGTCCCACCAGCAGGGTATAATTGGCGGTTGGTTCCAGCTTATGCAATACCTTTCTGTCCTGCGGATAGCAGTGTGCAATTCCCAGGGTCCCGCCGCGTTTCACCTCCAGGAAATCCTTTATAGGTACCGGGTCATTCAGGATGGGTTTATACGCCTTCAGGGATTGTTTCATGGCCGAGACCAGGATCCGTTCCAGCCGCTCCTTCTTCACCTGTTTCCGTTCGGTCCGGTGGCACAACAGCGGGGTGATTTCTGTGATCCCGATTTCTGTGGCTTTCTCAAGGAACCATTCAAAACGATCCAGGTTCTTGGTGGGAGAAACGGCCAGGTGCAGTGAATACGGAAGGGATTGGTAATCTGATGTTTTTGATTTAATGATAAGCTGGCAGCGTTTGGGATGGTCCTCTACAATCACCGCCTCGAACCAGCCACCCGAGCCATCCACCAGGATAACCGGATCGCCTTTAACCAGGCGAAGTACCCTGACCGCGTGTTTTGATTCCTGTTCATCCAGTGTGTGGACCTCCCCTGCCAGTGCGGGCGTATAAAAAAGGTGCATGGTGTGGATTTGGATCTAAAAATAGTAAATTAACGGGCCAAACTCCCGGGAAATGTTCAGAATTGGTCTTCTCTCCGACACCCATGGCTTCTTCGATGAGAGGATCACCGAATACTTTGGGAGGTGCCATGAGATCTGGCATGCCGGAGACGTAGGGGATGTAGAGGTGATCCGAAAACTCTCCCGGATCGCATCGGTGGTGGCCGTTTACGGCAACATCGACGGAACCCCCATCAGGTCACGATACCCGCGTCACCAGCGTCATATAAGGGAGGGTGTCGATATATGGATGACCCACATCGGGGGGTACCCGGGCAACTACGATGCAAGGGTCAAACCGGGAATATTTGAGATGCCGCCCGGACTTTTTATTTCGGGACACTCACACATTCTCAAGGTGATGCCCGACAAAAAACTCGGATTCCTGCATATGAATCCCGGTGCTGCCGGCCGAAACGGTCTTCACAAAGTCAGAACCCTGATTCGCTTTGAAGTGGATCAAGGGCGTGTGGGCAATGTGGATGTCATTGAACTGGGAGCACGTTCATCGGGCACGCTCCACTAATTACTCTACTCCTCATATTCAAGGAAACGATCTATAAACAGTGACAACCTTCGCTGTGCGGCCAGACTGTATACATAGGAGGGCTGTCCGATTTTGCCCCTCACCCGCCGGTCGGCCGCCTTCAGGTTGAAAACAATATCGTTAAATACCCGGTTCGACGAGAGAACCTGCAGGCCACCCGGGGTGTAGGCGATATAATACCAGGTATTGTCATCTGCTCTAAGGTAGATATCAAACAGATCGCCGGAACCTTTCTCAACAAACTCTATATAAGCCTCCACTTTTTTGTTAACCTGAACCTCACCGATGTTGCCGATCCCCACCAATCCATTGTATCGGAATGAACGGGAATCCTGGTTCCACTTCAACGGCAGGTCATTGAAAAAGATGGTATGTTTCCACTGTGGAGGAATCTCCTCATAAGCTCCGGTAAGTCCGAGCTGCCTCTCCAGATCATTGGCCATCTCCCTGCCCAGCAGGTCCTTCATGGCCAGCAGATAGTGCGGAGAGGTCATATCAGCCGGTTCCAGATCGGGAATACTGTCGATCTCTCTACCCATCACATTCAACGCATCCTTGGAGAAAAAGAAGTCAAGGCCAAGAATCAGATGAGTTTCAAATTCATCTTCGTTCACCTTATGGATCGCATTCCCGGCAGAGACCATCCTTACCAGACCATAATCAACGGTGAGATCGATCTTCCCTTCGCCATACACCCTGCAGCTCGCCGTCTCCAGTCTCAGGTATTGGCCCGGCCAGGTCTCATCTTCGATTTTTTCGGGCGTTGAAATAATATAGCTCTCCCGGACGGGTTCGTAGACCAGAAGACCGCTGGCACTGGTAAGATTCGCATCAAAGTAATCTTTCCGTCCGGACAGAAAGGTCGAATAGATATGTGTGGAATCGCGCGTGATAAGTGATCCGGCAAAAATTTTGTTCAGGTCTGTGTTTTGCATCTGTTCCGGTATGGGGATGGTGATCTCCTTCGGGTCGACCACAGAGTTGAAACGCATCCACGATCTACTAATGTTACAATCGTGTACAATTCTTGTCCCCCCATCAAAAGCCAGGAAAGGAACAGAAGCAGATAAAGAGACATCTCCCTGGAAATCAAAATAGGGGCTCAGCATAAAGGGATCATCACTTGCAATATTCCCTATGGAACGGCTCTGAAGTGTTGTATCCACCCAGATCCGTTCAAAAAAGATCTTGTGGCTGTTTCCAAATGCATCCCTGTACTCATAATATCCCGAACCTGTGTAATCATTCGCTCCCCTCACTGCCACAGAAGCATCATAGATATGGTGCTGCCGGTTGACCTGGTTGGCCAGTACTTTGGCATTCGTAAGCAGATTCATGGATGCCTGGTATCCAATACCGACCTCACCCTCGTAGGGAAAAACGTAAGCATCTGCCACCTCGATGAATGGAACCTGACTGGCCCGGAGCAGTCTTGTTTTGTAGTTGTACAGGGCCCGGGGAGCAGTAAAATGGAGACTATCCTGCCCGGGATGTGTGGACAGATACACCGGTCCGTTTGCTCTCAGGGAATCGATTCCTATGTCCACACTGTTTTCCGGTAGGAATTTTTCCTGCTTTAAAGTCACCTCATCACGGTCCATATACCAGGTCACCTGGTCGAGCCGCGTCTCATACATATTGTATGGGAACTCGATCAGAGTAGCATCTCCCCTGGCGGTAAACTCACCTGTCTGTTGATCCAGGTCAATAAATGCGGTCACATCATTGGTAAGAAACGGATAATCATCCAGGGTGCTGTCCTTGATCTTTACTCCGGCAGAATCGGACTGAATGGTTCGAATTCCATACCGGAACAGATCCGACTCCAGGCGTGCATCCGGCAAACCCATCGCCCCTGCACCTGTCAGCCCGGAAGGTGTTAAGGCCAGGCTGCCGCCATGATATATGCTGTCGTTAAAGATCCTGAAGGTCTCCTCCACCCGGCTTATCTCCATCAGATCCCGTTCCGGAAACAGCTTCACATCCGCAATATTGTTCTGCACATAAGGATACGCTGTCCCCTCCGACTGCTCATTGATCAGGAACTTCCTGGAACGAGCCATCATGGAGTCGGGGTGCATAATGAAGTTATCCGACCAGGTGGTAGATGTCAGGTAGTCAAACGAACCGTACCCTTTCAGTCCCCCACTGCTCATCTCAATGTCATTATAGAAGGTGCCCAGTCCGCCAAACAGGGGAATCCCCTCTTCAGGGACATCCAGATAAAAACCGAGGGAGTTGTCTTCCCTTAAAGTCATTTCCAGTTCTACCGGAGGCAGTATGCCAGCAGATATAAATGTTCCATTGGGGGCGATGCTCTTGGGATTAAAATTGTCGAGGCTGTCGATGATAAACGGCTCCAGCTGAAAATAGAAATCGTCCCTGGTATACACCCCGTTTTGAATGCTCTTGTCATCGAAATAGATATAGGAACTTCCCAGGCTGGTAAATGTGGGATACTCTGGATAATTCTCCAGACCTGACTTATTCGAAGGATGATCGATCAGCAACTGCCCCGTCATGTTCTCCATGGCATTCTCGATCCGTGCCAGAATCTGCTCTCCATACCGGTTGTACTGGTTTGTACGTATCGATATCTTCAGCGAATCGATCTGCTGCATATGGATCTTAAACTCGTCGTAATCAAAGAAGAAATTATCTCCTGAAATCTGGAACAACCCTGCATCCACAAGACCGTCAAACTGAAAGCTTCTGTCACGTTTCATGACAATGCTGGTCCCCTTTGGAATCAACCTTACATTTTGAGAATCGCTGAGGAAAATTACCGGTATCCCGGTGATGGTAAGGTCCCTTGTGTGAAGGTCGAGTTCCGCGTTGGACGCCCCCTCGGTTCGGGAGATAAACCTGATCACATCATAATCTCTCTGTCGCATGGAGGCGCTGATGTAATCAAAAGTTTTCTGATGCACAGTGATCAAATCGTTCTGATCATCGTAATAGACAAACCCGAATTTAGAGAGCGTCATTAGCAGGTGGCGAACCTGATAGAGTGAATAACCCACATAATTGGCATAATTCTGGATCGCAAAACTCCTCCCACCCAGCATTTTTGAATAGGTATATAGCTGTGCCAGTGGGTGTTCATAGTCCATTCCCTGCAGTTCCATAAAGAAACCGTAATCGAAATAGGTATTTGATTCAAAGGTGGCGCGACCCACGGATGTTCCCTGGAGCGCCTGCAGTTTCATGGTCGATTCCCCCCGGTTCCAGTAAAGTTCATCGAAATTCATATCGATGTTATGATAGCTATCGGTGTATGGCCCGAGCGATTTGAAGTCTTCTGACTTATTGAGCCTCAGAAGGTCTTTCGCTACATCAAACGAAAGCTCCAGGTCGGGATGGTAGATGGAGTCGGTGCCAAAATAGATAGAGACAGAAGAGTGTGGCGATCGGATGAACCGTCCGTTCATAGATACCCGGTGGGTCAATGCTTTAATACGCAGAGTATCTCCGGCGTAGATCTTCAGTTCGGCTGGTTCACCGGCCACACCGGACCCCACCAGGTTGGAACCCTCAATGGAGAGTCCACCGCTGTAGTCTACTCCGGGGACAAAATCATTAACGGTGTAATTATTCTGGTATGAATCGAATTGTGGATACCTTATGGATGCCAGGTCCTGAATCAGGGTTACCTTGTCCTCCAGCCTGCCCAGGGCAACTCCTTCAAAAAGGGCCGGGTAGTACAATTCAACCGAATCAGCTGAATAGCCCGGTGTTTTCAGGTTAATTTTGAAATTGTTTAGATTGGCTCGCATCTCGCTGTCGGGCATGCCTGCCCTTTCCCAGGTCACCATGCCCCGGGTCCCTATCCACTCCAGTGTAAAAGGATCGATGTACCCGGTGGCATTCATGATCTGAATGAAATCTCTGCCCGTATAACAAGCCACCGTCACATCCTCAAACTGTACCTTCATCGACTCATCGGACCGGAACTGAAATGAGGGAGTGGAAACTTTCCAGGTAGTGGTGTTCGAACTATAGAAAATGTTCTCCTCCAGTAGGGATAAAGTGAGTGTTAACCACTGTGCTATAGTTCTGATGGTGGTACTCTCACTACTCAGAATCTTTGAATATCCCTCCTTCCACTCCTCGTAACCGTGGGAGGTTTTATCCTCGAAGAAGAACTGTATCATTACACGCTGGTAGGCGATAAAATGCGGCCTGGGCCTGCATTTGCGATCCTGCATCAGATTCGACACCTCGATGATCTCCATCCTCTGATCATAGGAGAGAGAGTCATACAGTCGCAAAAATCTTTCAAAATCAGGCACTTCCGAAGACTCAAGGTAGGTTCCGGTAAAAGCTCTCAACTCCGAAACATAAAGGCCTGTATCACTGGAAAATTCCCTGATTGTCTGAGCCTTCACAGATAAGACCAGAAGCATCAGAATCAATACGAGGAGAATCCTTTTCATGGTATTTATAAACTCTTTTTAGGCTTGACGAATGAAAGAGAGATCCAGTTGGACTCCTCCTTTGTATTCTCATGGTTCAATCCACACCGATACGCCTCATTCAACACATACTGTGCATCCTCTGCCAGAATACCGCTGACCAGGATCCTGCCTCCAACCACCAGATGACTGGCATATTCAGACATGTCGCGAACCAGCGTATTGCGTGTGATGTTAGCAAGAATGATATCAAACATCTCCTGACCGAGTACCCCTACGTCGCCAAGACGCACTTCCATGCATGTTGCCCCGTTCCGCTCCACATTCTCCAGGGCATTTTCATAGGCCCACTGATCGTAGTCAACCCCCAGCACCCGGGATGCTCCTTTGAGACATCCAAAGATCCCCAGAACACCGGTACCGCAACCCATATCAAGAATGCACCTGCCTTCCATATCCAGACTCCCCATCTCCCTGATCATCAATATTGTTGTATGATGATGACCGGTCCCAAAAGACATTTTAGGTTCAATTACCAAGGTGCATTCCAGGTCGCCCGATGAATCATGAAAAGGGGCCCTGATAAGCACCCCTTTATCAACCACCACAGGGTCGAACTTCTTTTCCCACTCTTCGTTCCAGTTCTGATCTTCGGTTCTGTGATACCGGTACTGAACTTTTATGTTGAATGTAGCCAGTTCATCAATGAGCAGGTTCAGATCGTCAGAAGAGTAATGCTGCTCTTCAATGTAAGCCTGGATATCATCCTCACCTTCCACAAAACCCTCGAATCCGATCTGGGACATTTTTGCAAATAGTATCTCTTTTTCACTGCTGCTCCACGACCTGGCAGGTATTTCAAATTCGAGGTATGCCATTGAGGCGATGTAGACTAATATGCATTTACAATGCCGAGGAAATCCTCTGCCTTAAGAGATGCACCGCCAATTAGGCCGCCATCCACATCGGGATTTGCAAACAGTTCAGCAGCGTTGGAGGGTTTGCAGCTACCACCATAAAGGATGGTCATATTGTCAGCAATTTCATCGTCGAACAGCTCCACAAGCAGGTCCCTGATAAATTTGTGCATCTCCTGTGCCTGGTCAGGTGTGGCTACCACACCAGTGCCAATGGCCCATACAGGCTCATAAGCAATTACCACCTCTGCGATCTCCTCTTTGGTCAGATCTTTCAGCCCCACGGCAAGCTGTTCCCTGATCACATCAAACAGCTTACCTCCCTCGCGTTCTTCGAGGACCTCACCACAACAGAAGATGGGTTTCAGGCCTTTTGAAAGAACCAGTTTTGTCTTCTTATTAAGCAATTCGTTGTCTTCGCCGTAATAGGCGCGCCTCTCCGAATGTCCGATAATCACATACTCTACTCCCACCGATTTTAACATATCAGGTGAAACCTCTCCCGTATATGCGCCTGACTCCTCGGATGCACAATTCTGCGCACTTAGCTTTACTCCGTCAATCAAGTCATTGACCCTGCTCAGGTGAGTATGGGGCGGGGCAATAATAACAAGCGCATCACTGGTAAGCTCCTTTTCCAGTTTTTCAACTGCTTTTGCAAGTTCCATCCCATCTTTCAGCAGGGTATTCATTTTCCAGTTCCCGGCAACAATTTTCTTTCTCATCTTAATTTTTATCATTAATGATTCTTATTTAAAAATAGTAAATATTCCGAAAGCAACATCAGCAGCAGTATGCCCAGGATGAACCCTGTAATTACACCACGCTCCCGTTTTTTGATCCCTTCCTTTAAAAGCAGATCCGGTATAAACTGATCAAACTCCATCACATCGAAAGAGAAATCATCATAAACCCCTGCTTCCTTCAGCAGTTGTGCCTCTTCATCCAAGGGTGCCGAAGCATTCCCGATCAACTCTGGCCATTCAGGGTGAACCTGTTCCACGGAAGGAAAATCCCGCCATCCCCATTTCCCCATGATGGCTCCATTCTTCAGCAATATGAATCCGGGGTTCGAACGTACAATGGTCTTGAGCATGATCTCATCGGCTGCCAAAAACCTGTACCCCAAACCCAACTCTGCAGAAATGGCTTCCACCTCCGATGAGGTAGTTGAAGTAACCGCATAAAACGAGAAATCATCAGCCAGTATCTCAAGCCGGGACCAATCCCCTGCAGCTGTCAGCGCACTCTCCCGGGCTTCGGACAGATCATGGCTGATCATGATCAGGCTGTATCCCCTGTCTGAAAGAATCTGATCGACCCGTTCATCTCCATATTCATCCATCATGGCAAAATCATGAATGGGAGGTTCATATCCTCTCTTTACCAGTTTAGATTCACTGTTTTCAAATTCCCAGAGAAGGGTATCCTTCGGGTAATCGTCCATGGTAAATGAGCTTGATTTCCCAGTCTCCCTGTTCCGGTAAATCAGGGTGGTAAGGTACTCGTCCACCGGCATCCCTTCAGGCATCTCCATCTTCTCGCTGATTACCGTACCCACATCATAGGGCCTGAAGTCGATCAGCGGCAAGTGCCTGTAGTTCCAAATTGAGAAGATCGAGACCATGACATAGAAACAACCAATGCCCACCCACTCCCTGAGGACCGCTCCGTTCCCAGACTCCTTTTTCCTGGCAAACCAAAGGATCAGTACAAACACCATCAGCACCACATTCTTAAAGAATGTCTGCCAGTTGGTAAGGATCAGGGCATCTCCGAAACAGCCGCAATCAGAAACAGGATTAAATATGGCCAGGATCAAAGTGAGTACGGTAAAAAACACCATAAACCACATGGTAATCCAGAAGATGATTCTTTTCCGGTAACCCAGGATCAGGGTGATCCCAAGAACCAGCTCAAACGCCGAGAGAAGCACTCCTATGGGCAGTGTCAGGAACTCCAGGAAACCAAGCCTGAAAGCGATGAAATAGTCTGCAAATTTATAGGCCGATCCCAGCGGATCCACAGCCTTTACAAATCCGCTGAAGATAAAGACCATCCCCAGGATGATGCGACTTAGTAAACGAATGTATTTCATTCCTTTATATCAATGTGTTTCACTATCAGATCAGAGATGGCACCCGGGGCCAGCATCTTCCCTTCCTGGTCCATGCACTGGATAAGCTCCAGATCCTCCACATGGCGGGCCAGGGAGAGATATACCTGCCGCACCTGCTCCTGGAAATCGATGTTCTCTTCATGGATGTCCCGTTCACCCTTCAGGTAGGCCCGGTCGTCTCCATCACGTGTATTATTCAGCTGTTCCCTGGTGAATTCCTTAGGTACATTCAGATACAGATTTACATCGGGTTTAGGAAGGCTGTTATGTTCAAACTCAAACTCCAGTATCCAGTCCCTCAGACTGTCACGCTCCTCCAGACTGGTGAGCTTGGCACATTGAAATGCAATGTTTGAATAAACGTACCTGTCGACAATCACCAGGTATCCGCCATCTATCCACTCACGTATAAGCTTAGAAGCATCTGCCCGGTCGCCCGCAAATATCAGTGCCACCAGGTAGGGATCGACCTGGTCGTTTGCTCCCATTTCGCCACGCAGAAAACGGGCGATCAGCTTACCATACACCCCCTCCTCCAGCCTGGGAAAATGCAGGTATTTGAAAGGCACCTTTTCCCGGTCGAGATATTCGCGCAACAACTTCAGTTGCGTTGACTTGCCGGAACCATCCAATCCTTCGATCACTATGAAATCCATGAACCCGTTTTGGATTATTTAATGTATTTTTAAATCCAGTTTTCAAACATACAAAATATAGGCTCAACCTCTCGTGAATCGATGAAGAACTTCTCCACATCACATACCCTCTTTTCAAGGAATTTATCGCTGAACCTGGATGGCCGGATCATGGACCTCTCCACTCCCTGCATCATGGGAATCATCAATGCGACTCCAGACTCCTTTTACAGCGGAAGCAGGCTTCCCGATCCTGCCACGGCAGTTGAAACTGCCAGGGAGATGATTGATCAGGGAGCCCATATCCTGGATGTGGGTGCTGTCTCCTCCAGACCGGGGGCAGAGGAGGTCTCCGAACAGGAAGAAATGGAGCGCTTGTCACCGGTTCTGGAAGCATTGAGAAATGAATTCCCTGAAATTCCCATATCGGTGGATACCTGGAGGTCGGGGGTTTCACGGAGGGTCAGAGAGAGTTTTGGGATCAATATGATCAATGACATCTCGGCCGGTCAACTGGATCCGGAGATGTTTGCCACGGTAGCTGAACTGGGAATCCCCTACATCATGATGCATATGCAGGGTACCCCGGCTTACATGCAGGAAGCGCCCGATTACGCTAATGTGGTGGATGACCTGTTGCAGTTTTTTTCTGAACGGGTTCATAAACTCAGGAAACTGGGTGTCAACGACATTGTAATTGACCCTGGATTCGGTTTTGGGAAAACCCTGGAACAGAATTATCGATTGGTGCGGGAACTGCATGCCTTCCAGATGTTCGAGCTGCCACTAATGGCTGGCCTGTCACGCAAATCAATGATTTACAAAACATTAGAATCGGACCCTGACCATGCACTCACTGGTACAACCGCTGCTCATATGGCGGTGCTGATCCAGGGAGCCAACCTGCTCCGGGTTCACGATGTGCAGGCTGCCGCCGAAACAGTGAAGATCTTTCAGAAAATTGTGGATAGCCCGGTCCGGGGGGTATAACTTCTTTTACTAAATTTGGGAGCAGATTTGTTCCATGTTAAGTGCATTTATACATATTCGCCTGCTCGATATCATCGATATAATTCTGGTGGCCATTCTACTCTACCAGCTCTATATGTTGATCAGGGGCACAGTAGCGTACAGCATCACCATGGGGATAGCCATCATTTATCTCTTCTGGTGGGCAGTAAGAGCCATGCAGATGGAACTGCTCAGTACCATCCTGGGGTCGGTCCTGGGGGTGGGGGTCATCGCCCTGATCATCGTGTTTCAACAGGAGATTCGCAGATTCCTGATCTATATAGGTTCGCGGTATGTGGATGGCAACCGCATCAGCTTTGAAAAGATTCTGAATCTGAAGTTTGAATCCAAATCGCAGGTGAAGATCAGGTCCATCCTGAAAGCGGTCATGCTGTTCTCCCAGGAGAAAACCGGCGCTCTTATTGTAATAAAAAGGAAATCCAATATGGATATGTATGCAGAGACGGGTGACGTACTCAATGCCGAAACCTCCAGTAGACTCTTTGCCAGCATATTCAACAAAACCAGTCCCCTCCATGACGGCGCGGTCATCGTGGAAAACGACAAAGTAAAGGCTGCAAGAGTCATATTGCCAGTCACCGATAAACCGGATCTTCCCCCGGAATACGGATTGCGTCACCGGGCCGGACTGGGAATCTCTGAGGTGACCGACTCCCTGGTGATCATTGTATCGGAAGAGAACGGACAGATCTCACTGGCCGAAAACGGGATACTCCAGAAGAACATTCCTTCCAAAGTATTGATACAGAAACTGGAAGATGATTTCGCTTAGGACCCGGATTTCCTGAACAGCACCTTCTCTTCTCCACGAACCAACCTGCCGATATTCGATCTGTGGGTAACCAGTACCAGAACAACCACCACAATCGAAAAGATCCTGATGGTAAGAAACTCTGAATGGAACACCCAGCTTATCCAGACAGGGTATGACAACGCAGCTGAAAGGGATCCCAGGGCCGATATTTTAAATACCAGGAAGACCAGCAGGTAGATCCCCATGGCTGCCAGGGCCGCCCAGGGATGAATGGCCAGGGCAGCACCGGTAATGGCCGCCACTCCCTTCCCCCCCCTGAATCCTGCAAAAACCGGGAAGATATGTCCAGTTACCGCCAGCAGTCCCAACCCAATCCTCAGCAACATCCAGCTCTCCGAGCCCGGATCGATTTCATGCTGCAGGAAGGTAAGATTTACAGCCAGGAAACCCTTCAGCATATCCATCAGAAGCACTACTGTTCCGATGGGTTTACCCAGTACCCTGAATGCATTGGTGGCTCCGGCATTCCCGCTGCCGTGTTCCCGGAGGTCCACCCCCTTAATTGCTTTTCCGAGCCAGACCGAAGTGGGAACAGAGCCCAGGAGATAAGCCCCCGCAATGATGATAACAAACCAAAACATCGTGCTAAAATACACAAAACCCTAATCCTTATTCAACTTTTCCAGTTTATCATTGGAAGAGGTGCTCCCGGGATTTAATTCCATCGCTTTCCGATAATTGGTAATGGCTGACTCCCGATCTCCGCTAGCCAGCAATGCTTCAGCATAACTATCATACACATTCCACGAACCCGGGAACAGACTTGTATTCAGTCTGAATACTTCAAGTGCGGATGGGTGATCCTCTACACGCAGATATTGATATCCGGCGCGGTTAATCAAGTTTTCCAGGTTCGGATATAGCAACTGATACCTCTCCTTTTCTGTGGCAATCACTTTACAAGCAGTTTTAACATCAACCTGAGGAAAATAAATAAGTGCAAGCAGATAATCGTCGGACTCCCATTTCTGATCATTCTCTCTGACCATCCAGTGAGTTATCAAATGTACCAGATCATTTATGTACACTGTCCTTGAGGCCGATGTGAAAGCATCAATCTTGAATTGTGACTGCGGTTGCCAGTCAGCACCACCCGATGTGACATACAACAGTATTTTTTCCGGGGCATTAGTGCTGCTGATCATCCGTTCCACATTTCTATTTAGCCGGATGATAAATGAATTAATAATCAATACTTTGTCCCAATCATCCTCATTAACATCTTCCAGGTCTCCCACATCAATTCCCCTGATGTGGACAGCCGATTTCTTCAATGAATCACAAAGAGTTTTGGTGAGCGAATTTTTAAAATCACTACCCTGGGTGGCAATAAGAATTTTTCGGGTCGGATGGGTAGTGACGATTTCAAAGGGCTCAGCTGTGCGTGGATAGTAGAGGATCACATAAATCGCAAATCCCAAAATCAATAATCCAATAATAACTCCGAGGCTCACCCCAATTATTTTAAACAGTCTCTTTTTCATAACAGTTTTACTTAACTGAGAAGTATTTTTTACATGTTCTGTTTATGCGGCCATCTTGACATTATAAGAACTCAGTGGTACATTTACTTTTGTTAGCAAACATTAAAAAAATGCCTTATGAAAATAAACAAAAAACTAACATTTAACATTTTAACTATAGTCTTCTGTGCTCTTTTCCTGCCACTTTCTGCACAAACACAGCTCGGTGCAGACATTGACGGAGAAGCTGCAGGAGACGAATCAGGAAGGTCTGTATCCTTATCCTCTGAGGGGAGCCGTGTAGCAATTGGGGCTCCGTATAATGACGGAATTGGAATTGATGTAGGCCATGTGAGGATATATGAGTATAGAGAAGGCAGCTGGACACAACTCGGTACAGACATCAATGGAGAAGCTGATGAAGACCTTTCAGGATGGTCGGTATCCTTATCCTCTGATGGGAGCCGTGTAGCAATTGGGGCTCCTGATAATAACGGAACTGGAAATGATGCAGGTCATGTGAGGATATATGAATATAGTGAAGGCAGCTGGACACAATTAGGGGCAAACATCGATGGAGAAGCTGGAGGTGACTATTCAGGAAGGTCTGTATCCTTATCCTCTGATGGGAGCCGTGTCGCGATTGGGGCTCCGTATAATGACGGAATTGGAATTAACAGAGGCCATGTGAGGATATATGAGTATAGTGGAGGCAGCTGGACACAACTCGGTACA
>JAGLPR010000100.1 GCA_023137255.1 Bacteroidales bacterium
ACTATTTGTCGGCCTGTGTTCTTTGTCTCTGTACGGGCAGCAGTTTTATTTTGACCAGTTTTCGGTGTCGGACGGACTGGCACAGTCCACAGTCCACAAAATTATCCAGGACAGCAATGACCTATACTGGTTGGGAACCAGTGTTGGGGTGACCAGCTTTAACGGGGTGGAATTTGTTAATTATTCGTCCGCCGATGGTCTGGCTGAAGGCGGGGTAAGGGCCATCTGTGAGGATAGGTCCGGTAAGATCTGGTTCGGGCATAAGGAGGGAGGTATTTCTGTATATGACGGCACCTCATTCAAAGAGTTAACCTTTTTTCGGGATCAGATTAATCAATCCACCATATCATCTATCCTTTTGGATATGGCAGGACAGTTATGGTTTACAACTGTGGGAGCCGGGATCATTAAGCTGATCAACCCGGGTTCTTCACCTGATCAGTTTCTATTTGAACACTTTTCAGGCGGACAACTATCTAATGAGGTATTCGGACACTTCCAGGACCAGGAAGGGAGGATCTATTTTGTGACCAACCTTGGGGTGGTGCAATACAGTGAATCAGACAGCAACCAGTTTGCTCCTCTCCTGGTTCATGGTGTACCGAAATATGGTCAGACAACGGCGGTTCTGGTCGACAGCAGGGGAAGAACCTGGGTCGGCAAGTTTCACGGGGGGCTCTACAGGTACAATCCGCGCCTGGACAGTACCGTGATGTACGACCTGGTGAAGGCGGGACTTAAAACCAATTGGATCAGTACCTTGTTCGAGGACAAAGAGGGAAATATCTGGGCAGGCACCTATGAAGACGGAGTGGTCAGGATCAATCCGGAGAATGAGATGGAGCTCTTTAGTAAGCAGAATGGATTTCCTGGGATGAAGGTCTGGTCGATGATGCAGGACCGGGAGGGAAATATACTGATCGGCACCAACGACAACGGATTGTGTGTTTACAAGGGAGACGATTTCATCTCCTACCATAAGGAGGACGGTCTGATCAATTCCCAGGTTACCGCCCTTCTTGAGAGAGCAAACGGGACCTACTGGTTTGGGACCAGTGAAGGGATCAGTATCCTGAGTCGATCTTCTGGAGGGGAGAGCATGAGGGATTTCCATATGCTTCATGGCGTTGAAATCGAGTTCCTGAAAGAGGACAAACAGGGCACAGTCTGGATCGGAACTTTCGATACGGGTGTGTCGAGTTACAGCCGGACCGGAGAGTTCTCTTTTGACTATGAGCTGAACACTAATATCCACCTGAAACAGGTCAGAGCCATGGTGATCGACCAGGACAACTATCTCTGGATCGGTACCCTGGACGGATTGATTTACTATGACATTGAAAACCGGAAGCTTGAAAGTAAGTTTATCAGATCGCAGGAGGTTGCTCTGCGGGGCAATGATATTGCTGCCCTGTATATGGATACAAAGAACCGGGTATGGGTAGGATCGGATGGCAGAGGTGTGACATTGATTGACGGAGGAGAGTTTGTTCCCCTGGATCTGGGGTTTGAGTTTACACCCAGCTGTTTTGCTGAGGACAGAGAAGGCTTGATTTGGATCGGTACCGAGGGAATGGGTTTGATTCAATACGATGCGGAGCAGCAGGTGGTTGTAAATGTATATAATGAAAAAGAGGGAGGACTCCTGGCAAACCACATCAATCTGGTGGATGTGGATCGGTTCAACAACATTTATGTTGGAACCAATAAGGGACTGAATATCTATTCTCGGGGTGAAGGCAGGTTTTACTCCTATACGTCAAAGAGTGGTTTTGTGGGGATTGAAACCAGGCCCAATGCGTCGTGTGCCGACCGGTCGGGCGATATGTGGTTTGGTACCGTAATGGGTGTGACCCGATACCATCCTTCCAGGGAGCTTCACATTGCCCGTGAGCCTTCCACCCGCATAACCGGGATGGAAGTTAATCATAAGCGGGTGGAGATGGAGAGAGGTTTATCTCTTTCAC
The DNA here is from genome assembly GCA_023137255.1 of Bacteroidales bacterium. GTDB lineage: Bacteria > Bacteroidota > Bacteroidia > Bacteroidales. The sequence goes on from JAGLPR010000100.1 coordinate 1,968, forward strand.
ACAGGCAGAACTCAATTACTTTTGAATACGGGAGCATTACTCTTAATCCTGATGAGGTTTTTTATACGATTATGCTTAAAGGGATCGATAAGGAGTGGCGCCAGCCCGACCGGCAAACCCGTGCAATATATCCTGCACTGCCCGATGGAAGGTATACGTTTATGGTGAAAGCAAGGAACAGTGCTGGTGTCTGGAACAATGTCCCCACCTCTTTCCGGTTTGTAATCAAACCGCCATTTTACCTCAGCTGGTATTTCATACTGTCTGCAGCGATTGCGTTGGGACTGCTTATTATTTCCTACATCAAAATCAGGGAGCGGGCATTGAAGAGGGAAAATGCCATCCTGGAAGAGAAGGTTAAGGACCGCACGGCCATCGTGGTGGCACAGAAGGAGGAGTTGACCCAGAAGAACAAGGACATTACCGATAGCATACGGTATGCCAAGCGGATCCAGTTTGCGATCCTTCCTGAGGAATCTCCCTTTTCTGAAACATTCATCCTTTTTAAACCCAAGGACATTGTAAGCGGGGATTTTTACTGGTTTAACGAGGTGGGAGACAAGGAGTTCTTCTCTGCAGTAGACTGCACAGGACACGGAGTGCCCGGAGCTTTCATGTCGATCATCGGTCACAATTCACTCACTAAGATTGTGAGGGAATACGGAATTCTGGAACCTGGTAAGATTCTTACCCAGTTGAATAAGGAAGTGCTCGAAACGCTCCATCAGCGAAGCGATATGGGCGATGTTTATGATGGAATGGACCTGGCACTTGTCTCCTACGACAGGAAAGAGAAGTACCTGGAGTATTCGGGTGCATTTAACTCGCTCTACCTGGTACGGGATGGCGAGATCCTGGAAACCAAGGCGGATAAAATATCAATCGGTCGTTCATCTCTGAAGACAGAAGTTGTTTTTCAGAATCACAGGATAGAAGTGATGTCCGGCGATACAGTTTACCTGTTTACCGACGGTTATGCCGATCAGTTCGGAGGTGAACTGATGAAGAAATTCAAATACAGGAACCTGAAAGAGCTGATCTTAAAGATACAGCCCGAATCCATACCTCAGCAACGCATCATCCTTGACCACACCATTGAAAAATGGAGGGGCGATATTGAACAACTGGATGATATCCTGGTGATCGGAAGGAGGTTCTAAAGCAGGGCGTCCAGTTTGCCTACAATGGCGCTCTTTGGTACAGCACCCACCTGCTTATCAGCCACTTCACCATTTTTAAAGAAAAGAATGGTTGGGATGTTCCTGATGCCATAATTCGCAGTGATGCCCGGATTGCTGTCCACATCCACTTTTGCCACAATAGCCTTGCCTTCGTAATCAACACCTACTTCTTCAACAATGGGGCCGACCATGCGGCAGGGGCCACACCATTCGGCCCAAAAATCTACGATTACAGGTTTATCGGCTTTCAATACCAGCTCTTCGAAATTGCCATCGGTTGCTTCTAATGCCATGGTTTAATTTTAATATGTGATAAATTATGCGTCAAAATTATAAAAAAAACCAGTTATGCAAGCCGAAAATCAAATCCGGGATTATCCTGGAGATAATTAATAAATTCATCGCTAAGTTCCACCTGCTTGTTGCGCGAAAAGAGGTTCAGATTCATATTGTTATCTGGATCATGAATTCTGAATTTCAGAATCTTTCCACTCTCCTTCACAGTATAACGTTCAAGTGTATTGATAATTTGAGGGGAAACCTGGTTAATATTCAGAGAGACATCTACCGACTTGACCAGCTTTTCACGAACATCGGCCAGCATGTAAATTACTTTCAGTTTTAATGAGTAAATCTTCCTGCCCGGCTCATCCCGGGGACTCCATTCATTGACTGTGGCACGTATCATCAGAGCCACATCGGGGAGGAAGTACTGTTTGAATTTGACGTAGTCGTCGTTCTTCAGTCTCAGGTTGAAAGTATCGGTGTAGTCTTCCAACTGAGCCAGCAGGTATGGTTTGTTGCGCCATTGATCCACACCATCCCTTATAGTTTTTACCATTCCGCAGAATACCACATCACGTCCCCGGAATTGTTGCAGGTCGGCCAGGTCCTCCAGTTTTTGGGGACAGAAAGCCTCTATCTCCAGCCTGAATCGGTCCAGTGGGTGTGAAGTAAGGTAGAATCCCAGGAGTTCCTTCTCATGTTTGCAGGTGGTGATATCTTCCCAGGGGCTTACCTCAGGAGGTTCAGGCCTTGAAATGGCAATGGCACTGTCCTCCCCAAACAGGTTTTGCTGAGGGGTGTTTCGCTCATACTGGATCTTATTGCCAAATTTAATCAGCTGTTCAATGAAGGTGGCATCCTCTTCCTCAATGGTATCGAGGTACTGGCTTCTTGAGACAGACTCGAAACAGTCCAGCGCCCCTGCCACTGCCAGTCCCTCAAAGTTTTTTCGGTTGACCTGGTGGAGATCGTTTCGCTCTACAAAATCGTAGATGTCACTGAAAGGTCCGTGGCCGACCCGTTCATCAATGATGCTTCGGACGGCATTCTCACCCACTCCCTTGATGGCACCCAGACCGAACCTGATGTCCCCTTTGTCGTTTACGGTAAACCTGACGTTGCTTTCATTTATATCGGGACCAAATATGGAGATACCCATTCGCTTGCACTCATCCATAAATTGTCCGATTTTTTTAATATCGGCAATATTTCTGCTAAGGACCGCAGCCATAAATTCTGCAGGATAGTTGGCCTTCAGGTAGGCAGTCTGGTAGGAGACGTATGCGTAACAGGTTGAGTGAGATTTGTTAAAAGCGTACTGGGCAAAAGCTTCCCAGTCGGTCCAGATTTTTTCGATCTTCTGTTTTGAGATTCCGTTTTTCTTACACCCCTCCTCAAACTTCACCTTGAGCTCGTCCATCATCTTCTTGATCTTCTTGCCCATGGCTTTCCTTAACGAATCAGCCTCGCCTCTGGTAAATCCGGCCAGCTTTCTGGAAAGTAGCATTACCTGCTCCTGGTACACTGTAATTCCGTAGGTGTCTTTGAGGTATTCCTCCATGTCGGGAAGGTCATATTCGATCTTCTGCTTCCCGTGTTTCCGTTTGATGAAGGAGGGGATATACTCCATGGGTCCGGGCCTGTAGAGGGCGTTCATGGCAATAAGGTCCTCGAACCGGTTGGGTTTAAGGTCCTTCAGGTACTTTTTCATTCCGGGCGATTCAAACTGGAAGAGTCCGGTGGTTTCTCCTCTTGAGTAGAGCTCTAAGGTGGGTTTATCATCCATGGGGATGTGATCAATATCGATCTCAATCCCACGGGATTCTCGAATATTGGCCACAGCATCCTTGATGATGGAGAGGGTTTTCAGCCCCAGGAAGTCCATCTTTAGCATGCCCACATCTTCCACAAAATGACCGTCGAATTGCGTAACCAGTAGTTCGGAATCTTTAAATTTACAGACCGGGAGGTGTTCGGTAAGGTTATTGCGGCCGATGATCACCCCACAGGCATGCAGTCCGGTTTGCCTGACCGATCCCTCGAGCCGTTGTGCAATTCTCAGGGTGTTGGATATAAGTGGGTTGGGTGAATCACGCTCCGCCTTTAATTCGGGGACTTCCTCAAAAGCTTTTGCAAATGTGGTTCCTGGCCGGTCGGGTACCATTTTTGCCAGGCGGTCGGCTTCGGGAAGGGGTAGTTTTTGTATCCTGGCCACATCCCTGATGGCCATTTTTGCCGCCATGGTTCCAAATGTGATGATATGTGCTACCCGGTCATGACCATACTTTTCCACCACCCATTTGAGGACCTCATCACGCCCATCTTCGTCAAAGTCGATATCAATATCAGGCATGGAGATCCGGTCGGGATTCAGGAACCTTTCGAACAGCAAATCATACTGGATGGGATCAATATCAGTAATGCCCAGGCAATAGGCTACGGCCGATCCTGCCGCAGATCCCCTTCCCGGACCAACAGAGACTCCCATATTACGAGCGGCGGAAATAAAATCCTGTACAATCAGGAAGTACCCGGGGAAGCCCATTCGCTGAATGGTAGCCAATTCAAAATCGATTCGCTCCCTGATCTCATCTGAGATATCGGGGTAGCGCTTCCGGGCTCCTTCATAGGTAATGTGTTTCAGGTACTTATCTTCATTGTCAAATTCTTCGGGAAGTGGAAAGTAGGGCATCACCGGGTTGGCATCCAGTTCATAACGCTCAACTTTGTCAGCCACCTCAATGGTATGATTCAGCACTTCGGGATGGTCAGAGAATACATCCCTCATCTCTTCCTGGGTTTTGAACCACTCCTGACGCGTATAGCGCATCCTGGTGGGATCGTCCAGGTCCTTTCCTGTATTGAGGCAAATGAGGTGATCATGTGCCTCGGCATCTTCCATATTCACAAAGTGGACATCATTGGAGGC
>JAGLPR010000101.1 GCA_023137255.1 Bacteroidales bacterium
TCCCTGTTTAACTACATGGCCCAGTGCATGTATGGAATACGGGGAACAGTCACCGACCTGGAAAGCGGCGATCCCCTGCAAGCCCGCATTGAGGTAATCAATCACGACAGCGCCTACTCGGTGGTACAAAGTTCGAAATCCCATGGCGATTTCTACCGCTTGATCAAAGAGGGGATTTACGACCTGGTGATCACAGCCAAGGGATACTTTGACGACACCATAACCGGTGTGACGGTCACCGACTACCAGGCCACCACTCTTCAGGTACAACTGGAGTCCTGGCCGGTACCGGTCCCGGAAACTGAAACTCCCGAATTCCGAATTTACCCCAACCCATCCTCGGGCATTCTATTTGTAGAAGCTTCAAATTTGCCCCCGGGAGAGCTGATTGTAAGCATTCATTCTTTGGACGGAAAAATCTTACTCACCAAATCTTTAGCGTGGCAGGGAGAAGCTATAGAACTAGATATCGCTCAGCTTGAAAATGGATTTTACTTTGTACAGGGCTCCATGCATTCACATCGGATGGTGAAGAGTTTGCTGGTAATCAATCCATAGCTTTAGAGTTAGAATTTAACTATATTGGCGGCAAATCCCTGAACATCCCGGGCATGGTTTTTGTACTTTTAGGCGGAACCCGGCGTTATATTTGAAGATGAAACCACATTGTGAGAGCATGAAAATGCGTTTTAAGTTGATCCTTTTCCTTCTGGCAATGTTGCCCATACACGAATATTCCGGAATGCTCCTTGCCCAGGGGAGCAGCGTCACTGCCGGGGAAGCTCCCACCTCAAGGATTCTTTTTATCTTCGATGCTTCCAACAGCATGGCCGGACAGTGGGAGGGAGAACGTAAAATCGATAGGGCCCGTGAGGTGCTCTTCGAAATGCTGGATACTCTGGAGCAGATGAGCAATTTGGAGTTGGCCCTTCGGGTATATGGGCACCAGAGCCCGGTCTCGCCCCAGGATTGCAGCGATACCAAACTGGAGGTTCCTTTCAGTCCCAATAACGTTACCCAAATCAGACAGACATTGAATGAGATCCAGCCCAAGGGGACCACTCCCATAGCCCACTCGCTGGAACTGGCTCCTGAAGATTTCCCCCTCTGCGGAACCTGCCGGAACATCATTGTGCTGATCACCGACGGGATCGAGGCCTGTGACGGTGATCCCTGCAGTGTTTCACTCAATCTTCAGAGAAAGGGGATTATTCTGCGGCCCTTTGTAATCGGAATCGGGAGCGACCCGGGATTCAGGGAAACCTTTGACTGCATCGGGGAGTATTACGATGCTCCCACCCAGGATGAATACCGTGAAGCTTTGAAAGAAGTGATCACACAAGCCCTGAATGCCACTTCGGCCCAGGTGAATCTGCTGGACAGCAAATCGATACCCACCGAGACCGACGTAAACGTGATTTTTTACGACCGTTATACCGGAGCGATCCGTTACCACATGATCCACACCCTGGACCGCCTGGGAAATCCCGATACCCTTTCCCTGGATCCAATGGTAACTTACGACCTGGAGGTGCAGACCATTCCCTCGGTAAGACTCGACAGTGTCAGGCTGATGGCCGGGAGGCACAACACCATTTCAATAGATACCCCCCAGGGATTCCTCTATGTTCGCACCAAACGGGGAAATTCCTATGACCGCGACCAGTTCCTGGTGAAACGGGCCGGTGAACAGGAAGTGATCAATATTCAGGAGACTGGCACTGTGGGCAAGTACCTGGTGGGAAGTTACGATTTGCTAATCCCCATTTACCCGAAAATGAAGGTTCACGGGGTGGAGATCAGGCAGAGCAACACCACCACTGTGGAAATTCCCGCCCCCGGTTATGTCACCTTCAATACAGGTCAGCGTGGAGCTGGATCTCTCTATCAGCTGGACCCCTCAGGGCAACAAAGTTGGGTAATGAACTTGCTTGAAAATACCAGGACGCAAGGATACTACTTGCAACCCGGGTCCTACCAGGTGGTTTTTCGTCGGAACGACCACAAGTCTTCATCTTTTACTAAGATCCGGAACTTTACTGTGAAGGAAGGCAGTCCTCAAACCATCAAATTCTATTAAACAAGCGGATATCCGTTATTAAACCTTCATTTAACTTAAATATCTAACTACAAAGATTGCGGGAGTATGCCGGAATGGGATGACAGGGAGATAATCAAAGGAGCTAAAAGCCCTGGCCAGGAAGAGATTGCTTTTAACCAGCTGGTGCAGAAGTACCAGGAGAGGTTGTACTGGCAGATCCGGAAAATTGTGGTCAGTCACGACGATGCCGATGATGTCCTTCAAAACAGCATGATCAAGGTATGGAAATCGCTGGGTAATTTCCGGTCCGAATCGGGTCTGTACACCTGGCTCTACCGCATCGTCACCAACGAGTCGCTATCGTTCCTGAAGCAGAAGAAAAAGAAAACTTTTGCTCCCTGGGTGGATGTGGAGCAGCGGATGAGCGAAGATCTTGAAGCCGATCCATGGTTCAACGGGGATGAGATTCAGTTGAAGCTACAGCAGGCCATTCTGAAACTTCCGGAGAAACAGAGGATTGTTTTTAATATGAAATATTTTGACGAGGTGAAATACGAGGAGATGTCGGAGATCCTGGGGACCTCGGTGGGGGCACTGAAGGCCTCCTACCACCATGCTGTAAAAAAAATTGAATCGATGCTGGGAGAGAATTAAACCTTTCGCTGGCATAAAGGTCTAACCAATACCTAAATAAGAAATGAAAATGGATCGCAACAAACCAGATCTGCAGCACGAATCGCTGAAAAATCACCCTTTTGGTGTACCGGAAGGGTATTTTGAAAGCTTTTCAGAAAGGCTGCAGCAGCGAATCAGGGAGGAGGAATCTTCCACGGTTCCTGAACGGCGCATCGGGTCCGCCACCAGATGGCTGGCCATGGCTGCTGCTGTTCTGGGAGCAGCACTTATTACCACCGCGATTATCAAATTTTCCGGTGCAGGCAATGGTGCAAACGGTATCTATCCCGATCTGGCACTGCTTGAGCAGCTTGATGTATTTGACAATGATCTTTATCTGTATGAATATCTGGACACAGCTTCCACGAACCTCAGCGACGATGAAGCCTTTGCAACTCAGGCTGTGGAGTACCTGGCCATGAATGATGTGGAAATTGATTTTTTGCTTGAACAATAAAGAGATAATATTATGAATAAGAAAGTCATCTATTTTCTAAGCGCTGTACTGTTCCTGGTCTCCCTCAACGGGATGGGAACACTTTTTGCCCAGTCTCCCGAGCAAATCAAACAGTTTAATAAGGAGAGAAAGACCTTTTTTACCGAAAAGCTGGAACTGACCGTATCGGAAGGAGAGGCATTCTGGCCCCTCTATGAGGATTTTAGCAACAGGAAGATGAAACTGATGGAGGATGAGCGAAACACCTACCAGTACGCCCATAAAAATGCTGACAATCTTTCTGATGAAGAGATCAAGGAGACCCTGGCAAAAGCTTTCAGGTTGAAAGAGGAACAGCTTAAGCTGGAGAAGGATTACTACCAGAACAAATTCATGACGGCCCTTCCGGCCAAAAAAGTAATGAAGCTGAGAAAGGTAGAGTGGGATTTCCGCCGCTACCTGATGAGAAAGCTGAGGCAGCAGAATAACGGAGAGCATCCTAAAAGAGGGGGTGGTCCGAATCCTCCCCTATCAGAGTGCCTCTGATCTCCTACAAGGAGATTTTCTATATCCCTAGCGCATATCTTCCGGGGAGTAGTCGCGCATAACCAGCAGGTCCTCGGGAAGATCCAGTTTCACATCGCGCAGAAACCTCACACTGAGGTTAATATCGCGGTACATTACCTTATCGTCATCCACAAAAGAAACCCTTTTGCGGTACTCCTGCAGGAAATTCTCCAGGTAGGGACTGGTACGCGCAGGGCGCCTGAATTCAAGCGCCTGCGCTGCATTATACAGTTCAATGGCCAGGATCCGCTCCAGGTTCAGCATCACCTGGTACGCCTTGGTGGCGGCATTAGCTCCCATGCTCACATGGTCCTCCTGTCCCTGCGATGATTCTATGGAATCGACCGAAGAGGGGGTGCAGAGCTGCTTGTTGTGGCTCACCATGGAGGCCGCAGTATACTGAGGGATCATAAATCCCGAGTTGAGTCCCGGATTGGCCACCAGGAAGTGAGGCAGACCGCGGGTACCCGACACAAGCTGGTAGGTGCGCCTTTCAGAGATATTGCCAAGCTCACTCATGGCAATGGCCAGGTTGTCCAGCGCCAGGGCCAGAGGCTGTCCATGGAAATTCCCTGCGGAGATCACCAGATCCTGTTCCGGAAATATGGTGGGGTTGTCGGTCACTGAATTAATCTCGTTACGGAACACATAGGCCACATAATTGATGGAGTCTTTGGAGGCTCCGTGAACCTGTGGAATGCACCTGAACGAGTACGGATCCTGCACATGTGCCTTGGAGCGGTTGATCAGTTCGCTGCCCTCAAGGAGCCACCGGAACCTGCGGGCGGTGACTATCTGTCCCTGGTGGGGCCTGATCTGCTGGATCAGCTCATGGAAAGGTTCAATTCGTCCGTCAAAGGCATCCAGCGACAGAGCCCCGATGATATCGGCCAGCCTGGATAACTTGAATACCCGCAGGCAGAGTAATACCCCGTAGGCACTCATAAACTGGGTTCCGTTCAGCAGTGCCAGCCCCTCCTTGGATTTCAGTTCGATGGGATCCCAACCCTTCTCTTTCAGTACCTCGGAGGCCCTTTTTCGTTCGCCCTGCACATCCACATCGCCCATGCCCAGCAAAGGCAGACTCATATGTGCCAGGGGTGCCAGGTCGCCCGAAGCCCCCAGCGATCCGTACCTATAGACCACGGGCAGAATATCGTGGTTATAAAGATCGGCCAGGCGTTGTACAGTCTCCACCTGTACCCCCGAGTGTCCATAGGAGAGCGATTGAATCTTCAGCAGGAGCATGAGCCTGGTGATCTCCTTGGGTACCTCGTCTCCTACACCACAGGCATGGGACATAACCAGGTTTTTCTGAAGCAGGCCCAGGTTCTCGCTGGAGATCACCTTATCACAGAGTGATCCAAAGCCGGTGTTGATCCCGTAAATAATCTCATCTTCCTTTTCCAGCCTCCGGTCAAGGTAATTGCGACACTCCGAGATCTTCTTAATCACTTCGTCTGACAATACAATGCGGGTCCCACCCGAACTGAACTCTTCAAATTCTTTCCACCCGATCTCCTCGGTGCTTACTAGATGTACCTTTTCCATAGTCCTGAAATGTTATTTGGCAGGGGATAACTTCTCCACAAGCTGGGCGGGGGTAAGCTGCTCCTGGTTCCCGCTCTCCATCTCTTTCAGGGTAACCACCCCGTCTTTTACCTCCTGTTCACCCACCAGCGCCACATAGGGGATCTTCCGGCTGTTGGCATAGTTCATCTGCTTCTTCATCTTGACCTGGTCGGGATAGATCTCCGACGTGATCCCGCTCTCCCTCAAACGGCCCAGGATGGGTATGATGTGCTGCACCTCCTGCTCACCGAAATTCACAAACAGCAGGGTGGTGTCCAGTTCGCTTCTTTCGGGGAAGCGCTCGAGCTGCAACAGTACATCGTAGATGCGGTCGGCCCCAAAAGAGATCCCTACCCCCGATACCCCTTCCAGTCCGAAGATTCCGGTAAGGTCGTCGTACCTGCCCCCTCCGCAGATGCTGCCGATCTCCATCTCGGCCGATTTCACCTCAAAGATGCTGCCGGTGTAATAGTTCAATCCCCTGGCCAGGGTCAGGTCAAATTCAACTGCGGCCCCGGGTAGGTCTGCTTCCATGTAAACGAACAGCTTCCTTACCTCTGCCAGTCCGTTGAGACCCGTCTCAGAGCCCTTCAGAAATTTCTCCAGGAAGTCAAGTTTCTCCTCAGTGGTTCCCATCATCTTCAAGACCGGCTCCAGCTTCTCGATGGCCTCCGGTTTCAATCCTTTCTGCTCCAGTTCGGCCTTCACCTTCTCCATGCCGATCTTCTCCAGTTTATCGATGGCCACGGTGATGTCGGTCATCCGCTCCGGCTCCCCGATCATCTTTACGATCCCCGCCAGCACCTTCCGGTTGTTCAGCTTGATCACCACCTTCAGACCAAGTGCGGCAAATACCTCATCAATGATCTGGATCAGTTCCAACTCATTCAGCAAGGAGTTGCTTCCGATCACATCCACATCGCACTGATAGAACTCCCTGTATCGTCCCCGTTGCGGACGGTCAGCGCGCCATACCGGCTGAATCTGGTACCGCTTAAAGGGAAAAATAATCTCGTTGCGGTGCTGTACCACAAACCGCGCAAATGGAACAGTCAGGTCGTATCGCAGTCCCTTCTCAGAAATCATGGACCCCAGCCGTCCGGCCGGAGTATCGGTGAGCTCACGGTCAGTGAGCTTCCCTTTAAAATCTCCCGAATTGAGTATTTTGAACAGCAGTTTGTCCCCTTCTTCCCCATACTTGCCCATGAGCGAGGAGAGGTTCTCCATGGCCGGTGTTTCGATGGGAAGAAAACCATGAATCTTGAAAATCGTGCGGATGGTATCGAATATGTGCATGCGCCTGGCCATCTCCAGGGGCGTAAAGTCTCGGGTTCCTTTTGGAATGGAAGGTTTGTCAGCCATGGATCTCTCTACTGCTATTTGGTTGCCTTGGCCAGTTTCTTAAAATCGGATGCCAGGAAGGCATCCGGCTTTTTTTCAGTCACTTTATGGTACTCGAAATAGTAAAACTTTGCATCGGACACCCCGACCAGGATCTTGTATACCCTTGCATTCAGTTTCTTCCCCTCGGGTCCGACTTTGTAAAGTACCACTGCATTTTCGTCCTTTGCCATTATCAGTTCCCTGATGGTCTCCCTGTCCACAATCTTCACTTCGTAGGGGTAGATGGCCCTGATCTTCGATACCGAAGCAACATCCCGGCCCAGTTCATCCTCCACCAGGTAGAGGGTTTTAGCTTTCAGATCGCCCATGTTCTCGTTGTAGTACTTGTAGATGTTCTGAGAGATGATGGACTGGTCCTCGGTAATGAGCTTCACATGGTTCTGCAGGAACCTGACCAGCGGACCCAGTTTGTAGGAGAAGTGATCCGAATCTACCCCGTAATAGCTGAGTGGAATGTTGGCCACATCTTTCATCTCGTCAATGGATACGTAATCGCCCCCCAGGGAGAGACAGAGAAACTTATACCGGGTATTTGAACGGTCCTTCTCAAAACTGACCGCTGCCAGGTAGAGAAAAGAGGCGTTCTTATCGGCACTCTTCTGGCTGAAATCCTTCATCTTGATAAACTCAAACTCGGTGATGTCCCAGAACTTCTCCACCGCATCCCGAATCTCCATGTTAAAATCTGAAAGAGGATTCTCCTCCAGGACCACGTAGGTCTTTGTGGTATAAAAATGATCCAGGTCTGCCTTGGTGGGCAAATACTCTCTCTGGGCCTGCAGGTGAACGAATGAAACAATCACGAGCAGGAAGGTATAAAGCTTTTTCATCTGATTTCTATGGGTTTAAGGAACATGTTAATTGGCGGGGAAATAGAGCGGATGTTTTTCGTTGTACCTGCGTATGAATACAAATTTCATCTGTTTCTTTTTCCGGTTTCGAAGGGCATGGTATTCATCGGCCAGCTCCGGATCTTTCATCAGGAGCACCTCCACGCTCTCCGTATCGTACTCCATCACATCGCCCGTTTCAAAGTCGAGCAGGTACTGCCTCAGATCTGTACTGCTGACATTGGACTGGGGCATGGAGTAGCGGTTGTAATAGTATGAATTTGAATAGTAGGGATTGTAGTAGTAAGGATCGTAATAGTTGGGATTGTAGGTGGTGACCGTGGCCACAAAATGGCAGATGCTCCCCACAAAACTTATCCTGTGGAAGGCCGATCCCACACTGATGTAGAGGATCCCGTTCCGGCTGTATCCCCAGATCTCATGTGTATTCAACACCTGCTTGACACCATTCTCATCATAGATAACGATCTCTTTGGCGGTGGTAATTTTGTCATAGAATTCCCTGTCGAACATATCCAGGTCGGTGACAATCCTGGCGGGGGGAATTGGATCGTTGGCCAGGACCATCTCGAAATTGGCATAGAGGCCATCTATGAACTGAAAATCGGGTGAATACTTAACCTTGACAGGCTCCTGGTCCAGCTCCTGCATTGCTTCCTTCACCACCACCTCCTCCACCGGAACTTCAGCCGACACCTCAGAGGATACCTCACCCTCCTGTGCCACCATTACCTGACACACCATCAACAGTATGATAAATCCTTCAATTCTCATGATTAATCTCTTCACTGCCATCCTTACAAAATTACTAACTAATATGTGTTTATGGCACAAAAATAGAGCCAATATTTTTCAGGATTGGTCAAATTTTAACTTTCTTTGACAGAGAAAGCCATTTTACGTATACCCATGTTTCTGCAATTTGTGCAAAAGATCATCTCTTTTGGAGTTGATGAGAGGATGGAGCAGGCAGTTGTGAACCGCATCAGGAGGCTCAATGTATTCTACCTGATCCTGTTTGTAATGCTGATTATTTCTATTCTCTTCTCATCCATATCAGGGATCAGGGAACTGATCATGGTGAACAGCATTTTCCTGACCACCGAAGTGGCCATGTATATATTTTTCCCGCCGGGGCGAAGGGCCAACCTCAGCAGCATATTTGTGCTCTCTCTGACTGCCTTCCTGTTTCTGAACGGATACCTGTTTAATATGGGGGTATCGGCCACCCTGGTACTCGCTTTCTTCCTGCTCTTCCCCCTGGCAGCCGTCAGTGTCAATGGCAGGCACGGAATCTACGTGGCCATTCTCCTTGGAACCGCCACCGTCATACTGAATTCAATCCCCGGGGTAGAGACCTCGGTGCACCTTGACCTGTTCAACGGATTGGTTTTCTTTACCATGTATGTCATTGTGATCCTGATCGCATTGTTCATCGAGCGTTCCAACCGGGAGCTCTTGACCAACCTGAAGGACTCCAGGAACCAGGCAGAGAGTGCCATGGTTAAAAAAGATGAATTTATCAGCAAGCTCTCTCACAAGCTCCGGACCTCATTGAGCAACATTACCCTGATTAACAACCTGGTGCATGACGAACGGCTGAGTTCGGAACAGAAGGAGCTGATGGAGACATTGAAGGCTTCCACCAACAACCTGATTGATGATGTAAACAACATTGTAGAGATTGCTTCTCCGGGCACTGTAGATTACAAGAGAAGCATTATCTCTTTCGACCTCGCCTCTGTTCTTGAAAAAGCAGTAAGTATCCTGAAATCGGGAGAGTCGTTCCGGGGAGATATCTCCATACACCGTTCAGACAACCTGGATCATTTCCTTATCGGGGACCCGAGCCTGCTTCGTAGCCTCGCGGTAAATGTAATTAAGGGACTGGAGAAGTACAGGATGGAGAACACACCGGTTGAACTACATATCCATACCCTCAGGGAGACACCAAGCCAGGTGCGACTTAAATTCACTTTCCGCATTGAATCGCTACGGGCCAATGCACTTCTGGCCCAGATAAGATCGCTCCACCAGGGGGATGCACAGCACGGATCGAGCATGGCCATTGCCCACAACCTGCTGGTAGACAGTGAGAGTAAGATCGCAGCAGAGAGTGAAGGCCAGGGCGCTATCGTCTCCTTTTTTCAGGATTTCACCAAAGATCCCACAAAACTGGTCGTGGAACCCGATACAGTTGTAGTTGACCAGAAGCCCCGAAAGCCTGGCATTGAACTGAAAGATGCAAAGATCCTCCTGGCAGAGGACAATGTGATTAACCAGAAGATCGTATTGCTGAGCCTTCAGAAAATGGTCCGCCAGATTGATGTGGCCACCAACGGCAAAGAGGCCCTGGAATTATTTGGTGTGAAGCAATACGACCTGATCCTGATGGACATCATGATGCCTGTGATGGATGGAATAACAGCCACTAAAAAGATCCGTGAGATTGAAGCCACCGGGGAGCACCACATCCCGATCATTGCCGTCACGGCCAATGCTCTGGCGGGTGACCGGGAAAATTGTCTTGCAGCCGGAGTGGACGATTACATTGCCAAGCCTTTTACGGCTGAGCTGATGATCACGAAGATGAGAAACTTGCTGGCCTGATCCCCAGTACCGTCTGGTCGTCGATCTGGTCGTGCTGCCCCCCCATCCACTCGTTCATGATCTCCTGCAGTTTCTTCTTCTGCTCCTCCATGGGCAGGTGGTGGATCGACATCAACAGGTGTCTGAAACGCCTGTACTTGAATTTCTTCCCTTCGGGGCCCCCAAACTGGTCGGCATACCCGTCTGTAAACATATAGAGCATATCATCCTCCCGAATTTCCAGGGACCTGTTCTCGAAGGTGCCCCGCTGCACCCCATAATCAGGCCCCACGATGATCCGGTCCCCTTTTACCTCCAGGATCTCCTGATCACGAACGATATAGATGGGGTTGAAGGCACCTGCGTACTCAAGAATGCGGTTCTTATGATCGTAGGCGCAGAGGGCCAGGTCGATTCCGTCCTTCAGGGCAAACTCCTCTGTGTCGCCAAAAACAATATCGAACTGCTCATTCATCTCATTCAGGATAGATGCCGGATCGAGCACCTCTCTCCCGGCGGTGACCTGCCTGAAGAACTCCAGTCCCAGCAACGACATAAACGCTCCCGGTACTCCGTGACCTGTACAGTCTGCCACGGAGAAAAACACCTTCCCGTTGATCCGCTTCGCCCAATTAAAATCGCCGCTGACAATGTCTTTGGGCCTCTGGTAGATAAATGAATCGGGGAACATTACCCTCAACTGCTTTGGGGTGATAAACATGGCGGTCTGGATCCGCTGTGCATAGGTCAGACTCTGCTCATAACTCTTGGTTCGGTCCTGCAACAGGTTGCGGTGCTGAAGAACCTCCCTGGACTGCTCCTCCTGTTCCTGCAGCCTGTGGTAATCGTTGTGATACCTACGGCTCCTCTTCCGAACCATCACCAGGTGCATCAGTATCGTCAACAATCCAATTCCGGAAATCAGCACAGTGAACTGGTTGAACAGGCCTGATATGATCACAGAGATCCATTCCATAATGATTTTGACGAACGAT
>JAGLPR010000102.1 GCA_023137255.1 Bacteroidales bacterium
CGGTATTTATTGACAAAATCGAAGAAATTATCCCGACTCCGGGTGTTGATCACCTGCGAGAGTTTGTTCTCAGAAACCCCCAGCTGTCCGGCTAATTTAATAAGGGCCACCTCTTCCGAGATAGCCCTTTCTTATATCAGTTTTATTATTTGACAGGGTGTTTCCTGAAGGTGCCTATAAACATTTAGCTTGGCTAAAGGTAAGCAGCACCGAGGGGAACACCCCTGGCAAATTAATACCCATAAATTGCGGTACTTCCAAGTTCTTCTTCAATGCGAAGTAACTGGTTGTACTTGGCGATCCTGTCTGAACGGCTTAGCGAACCGGTCTTGATCTGGCCGGAGTTGGTAGCCACTGCAATGTCTGCAATGGTAGCATCTTCGGTCTCACCGGAACGGTGCGAAGTGACAGTTGTGTAACCAGCCCTGTGTGCCATCTCAATGCAATTCAGGGTTTCGGTAAGGGTACCAATCTGGTTCACCTTGATCAGGATGGAGTTAGCGCAGTTGAGTTCAATTCCCTTTTTCAGATATTCCACATTGGTAACAAACACATCATCACCTACCAGCTGGCACTTGTCGCCAATCTTCTGGTTCTGAACGACCCAGCCATCCCAGTCAGCTTCGTCCATGCCATCCTCGATGGAGTCGATGGGATACTTGTCAATCAGTTCGGCCAGGTATTCTGCCTGCTCTATGGAAGAGCGCTTGGCTCCGCCTTCGCCTTCAAACTTGGTGTAGTCGTACACTCCGTTCTCGAAGAACTCGGAAGCTGCACAGTCAAGAGCAATGGTAATATCCTTGCCTGGCTTGTAGCCTGCCTGTTCAATGGCTTTCAGAATGCTATCAAGAGCATCTTCTGTCCCTTCCAATTTGGGCGCAAAACCACCTTCATCACCTACCGCAGTGCTTAGTCCGCGTGCTTTCAAAACGCTCTTAAGGGCGTGGAACACCTCGGCACCCATCCTCAGTCCCTCTTTGAAACTGCTGGCACCTATGGGACGAATCATAAACTCCTGGAATGCAATGGGTGCATCGGAGTGGGATCCACCATTGATGATGTTCATCATAGGAACGGGAAGGTGTTTTGCGTTGGTTCCGCCAATGTAGCGATAGAGTGGCATGTCGTGGTACATGGCAGCTGCCTTGGCCACTGCAAGTGAGACACCCAGTATGGCATTGGCTCCCAGTTTGCTCTTGGTCTTGGTACCATCAAGATCGATCATCTTCTGGTCGATGGCCACCTGTTCGAGTGCATCCATTCCTACCAGCTCCTCAGCAATTACTTTATTGACATTGTTAACGGCTTTCTGAACTCCTTTACCCAGGTAGCGACTCTTGTCACCATCCCTTAGTTCAAGAGCTTCGTTTTCACCTGTAGAGGCTCCTGAAGGAACATCCGCACGGCCAACAAAACCACTGGCCAGGGTTACTTCAACTTCTACTGTGGGGTTTCCGCGTGAGTCAAGAATCTCACGTGCATGAATATCAACGATTTGTCCCATGATAAATTTTAATTTGTTGGTTTATATTTTTTACAATTTTTCGGCCCTGAGAAAAAAAAGGGATAAAGCATGTATACTACTTTATCCCCGGTGTATTTAAGAAGATGTCACGTTTATTTTATTATGAACCTTATGCTCGATACTTATCGTGATAAGCGTCAATCTTTGTTGTCCTCTTTTTTTGCTTCGTCTGTTGATTCATCTTTCTTCTCTTCCTCGGCAGGGGCTTCAGCAGTGGGCTTCTCTTCCTTGGCCTCTTCCTCAACCGGAGCAGTCTCCTCAGCAGGAACTGCAACTTCTGCTTCAGCAGCAGGAAGTTCTTCGGCTTGTGCCTCAGTTACTTCAGTTGCAACTTCAGCTTCCTCTGTGACAGCTTCAGTACTTTCGACTTGCTGACTTTGGGTTTTCGGCTTACTTCCGCGGCGACGTCGTGAAGTGGATTTCTTGGATGCAGCTTTTTCAGCCAGCAGGTTCTCGTTGTAGTCCACCAATTCGATAAGGCACATGTCGGCGTTATCGCCCAGCCTGTTACCCAGCCTGATGATGCGGGTATAGCCACCCGGACGGTCTGCCACTTTGGCTCCGACCTCGCGGAAAAGTTCCGAAACGGCCTCCTTGTCCTGCAGGTAACTGAATACCACCCTGCGTGCATGGGTTGAATCGTCCTTGCCCCTGGTGATCAAAGGTTCAATGTACCTTTTGAGCGCCTTGGCCTTGGCGGTGGTTGTCTCGATCCGCTTGTGCATGATCAGCGAAGACGCCATATTTGATAACATGGCCTTTCGGTGCGCAGTCTTCCTCCCTAAGTGATTAAAATTCTTCCTATGTCTCATTGCAATTATTCCTTGTCCAGTTTGTATTTACTTGTATCCATCCCGAAAGTCAGGTTCATATTCACCAGGAGCTCTTCAAGCTCAGTGAGGGACTTCTTCCCAAAGTTCCGGAATTTCAGCAGGTCGTTCTTGTTGAATTTCACAAGGTCGCCCAGTGTCTCCACCTCGGCAGCCTTCAGGCAGTTGAGTGCCCGAACGGAAAGATCGAGATCAACCAGCTTTGCTTTCAGCAGCTGACGCATATGCAACACCTCTTCATCAAACTCCTCGTTAGCGAATTTCTCGTCGGTATCGAGGGTGATCTTCTCGTCGGAGAAGAGCATGAAGTGGTAAATAAGGATCTTTGCAGCCTCTTTCAGGGCCTCCTTGGGATGAACGGATCCATCAGTTTCAATCTCAAAAACCAGTTTCTCGTAGTCGGTTTTCTGCTCCACACGGTAGTTCTCAATGTCGTACCTCACATTCTTGATGGGAGTATAAATTGAATCCACTGCGATCAGTCCAAACTCGGCCTCGGCCGGTTTGTTCTCATCAGCGGGAACATATCCGCGTCCCTTGCTGATGGTCACCTCCATCTGGAGTTTCACATCCGGTTCCATGCGGCAGATAACCAGCTCGGGATTCAGTACTTTAAATCCACTGAGGAAACGCTGCAGGTCACCTGCTTTGAACTCGTCCTGGCCGGTGATGGTCACAATGATCTTTTCATCGTTTACATCGTCGATCTGTTTCTTGAAGCGTACCTGCTTCAGGTTTAGTATGATTTCTGTAAGGTCCTCGATCACACCTGTGATGGTGGAAAATTCATGCTCGACGCCGTCGATTTTGATGTTGGTAATGGCATACCCTTCCAGTGAAGAGAGCAGGATGCGCCTGAGGGCGTTTCCTACGGTAATCCCATAGCCTGGTTCGAGGGGACGAAACTCAAATTTACCATACCTGTCATCGGCTTCAAGCATGATGACCTTATCTGGTTTTTGAAAAG
>JAGLPR010000103.1 GCA_023137255.1 Bacteroidales bacterium
CAAGTATCTGAACCCGAGCCCGCTATTACTGAACCTGACACAGCTACAGCTAAAGCTGAACCCGAGCCCGCTACTACTGAACCTGAATCCACTTCGGAACCTGTAACTTCCAAGGCTAAACCAACTGCCGCTCCCGATCAGTTGATTGATGACAGTGAGGAGCAGAAGAATAATGAATCCTACGACGATGATGTGGATCACGTGGACCCTGAGCAGGAGGAAGAGGAGAAGATCAATTTCGGATTACTGAGTAAAGAGGACCTGGTGAAGTTATTGCGTGAGAAGCTGGACAATCCTGGAATGGGGAACATCAGGAAAGAGGTGGAGGAGATCAAGCAGGTCTTTTACGAAAAGGTTGAAGCAGTTGTTGAGGAGAAAAAGAAAAATTTTCTGGACGAAGGAGGGAATCTGGAAGACTTTAAACCAGTAGAAGAACCGGTGGAAGCAGCCATGAAGGAGCAGCTGCATAAGTACAGGGGGCTGAAGGCTGAATTTACCAGGCAGCTTGAAAAAACAAAGCAGGAGAACCTCCAGAAGAAGCAGCAGATACTGGAAGAGTTCCGGGCCATGATGGAGGGACAGGATACATTTGAGGTTACATTCAGAAAGTTTAAAGATCTTCAGAAGCAGTGGTTTGCAGCTGGTGTTGTTCCACATCAGAACCTGAAGGATTTGTGGGATTCCTACAACTACTTTGTAGATAAATTCAACGATTATGTGCGGATCAACCGTGATCTCAGGGCGCTTGATTTGAAGAAAAACCTGGAATTGAAGAACCAGCTCTGTGATCACACTGAAGAGCTCAGTAAAGAACCAAATATTGTACACGCGTTCAAAGTACTTCAGAAGAACCATGCAAGGTGGAGGGAGATAGGTCCTGTACCTCGAGAAAACCGGGATGAGATATGGGACAAGTTCAAACTGGCCACTTCGGTGATCAATAAAAAGCACCAGGAGTACCATTCCAGATTGAAGGAGTCGTTACATGAGAACCTTGAGAAAAAAACAGATCTCTGTACAAGAATTGAGACCATAGCAGCCAGGAATTATGAAACACATGGAGCCTGGGTCGATAAAACCAACCAGGTCCTTGAGATACAGAAGACCTGGAAAACAATCGGGTATGCTCCGAAAAAAGATAACAATGCCATCTATGCACGTTTTCGGAAGGCGTGTGATGTTTTCTTTGGGAACAAAGCCAAATTTTATGCATCCGCCTATGAGGAGCAGAAGGATAACCTGAAACAAAAGGTAGAGATTGCTGCGAGGGCCGAAGCTTTAAGCGCAAGTGTGGATTGGAAGGAGACAACGACTGAACTGATCCAGTTGCAGAAGCGTTGGAAGGAGATTGGCCCGGTGCCACGCCGGGATTCGGATAAATTGTGGAAGCGATTCAGGGCTGCATGCGATACGTTTTTCAACAATAAATCCAAGTATTTTGAGGACATCGATTCAACCTTCGATGACAACCTGAAGGCCAAGGAGAAACTGGTTTCAGAGATGGATGCCTTTACAGTTTCAGGGGACCGGAGCAAAGACCTTGAGGCATTAAATGATTTCCAGTCCAGATTCAATGCCATTGGGTATGTACCCTCTGATAAAAAGGAGTGGATCAAAGAGCAGGTCAGGCTGGCACAGGACAGGCTTCTTGAAAAGATCGGTATGGATGAATCGGAGAGAAGCATATTCAAGTTCAGGTACAGGATAGCCGGTATGGTACATGCTCCCAGGGCAGACATGAAGTTGAATTTTGAGCGCGATAAACTGGTCAATAAGTTGCAACAATTACGCAGCGATATGGGAGTCTGGGAGAACAACATTGGATTTTTCAAACAATCAGACAGCTCTGAGGAGACCATCCTGGGCTTCCAGGAAAAGATTGATGCCGCCCACGAAAGGATCAGAGTTCTGGAGGAGAAGATCAGGATCGTGGATGATATGGAAAATGAAAATTAAATTTTACTTTTACCACGAAATTAAATCTGAATCAACTTGGGCAGTACAAAGTATGTTTTTGTTACCGGAGGAGTAACTTCCTCCCTGGGTAAAGGTATTATTTCAGCTTCACTGGGAAGGTTGCTGAAGGCTAGGGGATACAGGGTAACCATCCAGAAACTTGATCCCTACATCAATGTTGATCCGGGTACCCTCAATCCTTACGAACATGGTGAGTGTTATGTGACCGACGATGGTGCCGAAACCGATCTTGACCTGGGGCACTATGAGCGATTCCTGGATATTCAGACCTCACAAGCCAACAATGTGACCACCGGCCGCATCTACCAGTCCGTGATCAACAAGGAGCGCCGGGGCGATTATCTGGGAAAGACGGTTCAGGTGATTCCTCATATCACCGATGAGATTAAACGAAGGATTACTCTTCTGGGAAAGCGGGGGGAGTATGATATCATTATTACCGAAATCGGTGGCACTGTGGGCGATATAGAGTCACTTCCCTACATTGAAGCGGTCCGGCAGCTGCGCTGGGACCTGGGAGTGGAAAATACTGTATTTATCCACCTTACTCTGGTGCCATACCTCTCTGCATCTCGTGAGCTAAAGACCAAACCTACCCAGCATTCAGTTAAAGTACTTCTGGAAAACGGAATTCAGCCAGATGTTCTGGTGTTGCGTGCAGAGCATGAACTGGATAAAGACCTGCGAAAGAAAGTGGCCCTTTTCTGTAATGTTGAGCTTGAAGCTGTGATCCAGTCCATCGACGTTTCTACCATTTACGAGGTGCCGCTGCTTATGCAGAATGAAGGTCTTGATGTGATGGTGTTGAAGAAGCTTAATATGGAAGCCAAGGATTCACCCGACCTTAAGGAGTGGAAGAAGTTTGTGGACCGGTTGAAGAGTTCCAATAAGGAGATCAGGATTGCACTGGTGGGTAAATATGTGGAACTGTATGATTCCTATAAGTCAATCATTGAGTCGCTGACCCATGCGGGGGCCATAAACAAGGTAAAGGTCAAAGTGATATTTATCCATTCGGAGATGCTATCGGCCGATAACGTTTCAGAGAAACTGAAGGAGTACCACGGGATTCTGGTGGCTCCTGGTTTTGGAGACCGGGGCATTGATGGAAAAATCGCATCGGTCACCTATGCCCGTGAAAACAAGGTTCCGTTTCTTGGAATCTGCCTGGGACTACAGTGCGCAGTCATTGAGTTTGCCCGGAATGTTCTGGGTTATGAAGATGCACACTCCACCGAAATGAGCAATTATACAAAACATCCGGTGATTGACCTGATGGAAGAGCAGAAAGGGGTTACAGAGAAGGGCGGAACCATGCGTCTGGGTGGATATGCTTGCTCCCTGAAAAAAGGGTCCAAGGTACAGGAGGCGTACCAGACCGATTTGGTTCGGGAGCGTCACCGACACCGTTATGAGTTTAACAACGATTTTCTGGATGCTTATGAGGAGCATGGCATGATCTCCACGGGAATCAATCCGGAGAGCGGATTGGTCGAGATCATGGAGCAGGAAGGCCATCCATGGTTTGTGGGTACACAATTTCATCCGGAGTACAGGAGCACTGCACTAAATCCACACCCGCTGTTCATTGCTTTTATTAAAGCGACTATCGATAACAGTCAGTAGCAGTTGAACCCGCTCAGGAAACAATTCACCGAAATCTCACGGATTTTACATGATTTTCTATTGATATACAGGCTAAACCATTACTTTTGTGCCTGAAATTAAACGGATATAATGGACAGAAATACAATCATAGGTCTGGCAATTATCGGACTACTCCTTGTGGGTTACAGCATTTTCACAAAACCTGCCAGGGAGGCACAGATGGCGGAGCGCAACAGGCTCGATTCTATTGCTCGTACAGAGCAGGTCAGAGATATGGTGGCTGCGCAGCAGCAAAAAGAAGATGCTCAATCAACCCTGTCGGGAGCAGAGACAACTACAGATTCATTATCCACCAAGAGGCTGGCCGAGGAGCTGGGCGATTTTGCACAAGGCGCTACCGGTACAGAGGAGAAGGTTGTACTTGAGAATGACAATATCGAGCTTACCTTTTCGACCCTTGGAGGGCGTCCCTATACAGTCAGGCTGAAGCAATATCAGACCCACGATTCGCTGCCCCTTTACCTGTTCGACGGCGACTCAACTATTTTTGCATTGCAGTTCTTTGCCGACAACAGGGGGATCAATACGGGTGAACTTTATTTTCAGCCCACTATCGAGAAAGCTACCAACGACGATGGCCGGTCTTTCCAGCAGCTGACCATGAAAATGGAGATCTCGGAGTCGGCGTCCATATCCTACATATACAGGTTGTATGACGGTGACTACATGCTCGATTTTGATATGCGCCTCAAAGGTCTGGATCAATACCGCACCGACAGGATGGAGTTCAAATTTGAATTTTACGCTCCGTCGCAGGAGAAAGGGTACCAGAACGAAGCCATGTACACCACACTCTATTACAAGTACCACGGGGGAGATGTGGAGAACTTTAAGTCGCGGTCAAAAAAGGAGATGGAGGAGGTCACAGAAACCACCCGGATCAAATGGGTTGCATTCAGTCACCAGTTTTTCTCCACCATCCTGATTGCAGATGATTTTTTCGATGGTGCCTTCCTTTCGCAACATCGTTTTAACGATCCAGGTAAGTATGTGCGTCAATACACTTCATCCATGGATATGCCGTTTGACCGCACAAGCGACCAGCTCATCGGAATGCAACTCTATTTCGGTCCCAACAAGTTTACCTCTCTGAAAGGGTATACCGACCTGAGTCTCGAAAGCGTGGTTACTGTAGGAGGTTCTATGATCCGCTGGATCAATGCTTTTGTGGTAATCCCAATCTTCAGCTGGCTCAACAAAGGGATCAATAATTATGGAATCATCATCCTTTTGCTCACCCTGATCATCAAATTGACCCTATTCCCGCTTACCTATCGCTCCTTTAAATCGCAGGCTGTCATGCGACTGCTAAAGCCGCAGGTGGATGAGATAGGTGAGAAGTACCCGAAGAAGGAGGATGCCATGAAGAAGCAGCAAGCGACCATGGATCTGTACAAGAAGGCAGGGGCCAATCCCATGGGCGGATGTCTGCCCATGTTGTTGCAGTTTCCGATCCTGTACGCCCTGTTCAGGTTCTTTCCCACTTCCATCGAACTGCGTCAAGAGAGTTTCCTGTGGGCCCACGACCTTTCCACTTACGATTCGATCCTGACTTTGCCCTTTGAAATACCCATGTATGGCGATCATGTAAGTCTGTTTACCCTGCTGATGACCGTCACCACTATGATATCCATGAAATGGAACAACCAGGCTTCGGCAGGAAGCAGTCAGATGCCGGGCATGAAGACCATGATGTACATCATGCCAGTGATGTTTATGGTTATCCTGAATAACTTCTCGGCCGGACTGACCTACTATTACTTCCTGGCCAACCTGATCACCATTGGACAGAACCTGGTCTTTAAAAGATTTATCGATGAGGAGAAGATCATGAAGAAGATCAACACCAAGAAGAACAAACCGGCCAAAAAATCGAAATTTGCACAGCGACTGGAAGCACTGCAGAAGCAGCAGACTGCAGGCGGCCGGAAGCCCCTTCCTAAAAAGAGTCGTTAGGGAGTATGAATTTACTATGCTTGTCCGTTCCTGAGGGCTGCCATCTTAAGAGCTGAAACAGCCGCTTCATCTCCTTTGTTGCCATGCTTACCACCTGCGCGGTCCAGGGCCTGTTGAAGATTTTCAGTGGTTAACACCCCGAAGATAAAGGGAATATCATAATCGAGATTCAGTTCAGTGATGCCTTTAGTTACGCCCTGACAGATGTAATCGAAATGCCTGGTCTCCCCCTGGATCACACAACCCAGGCAGATCACCGCATGAGGCGAAAACTGCTCAGCAACAATCCGGGCCCCGTAAGGAAGCTCAAAACTACCTGGCACAACTTTCACTTCAATGTTCTCTTTCTTAACCCCATGTTTGCCCAGGGTGGTCATTGCTCCTTCAAGAAGAGCTGCTGTGATCTCCTCATTCCATTCAGCCACAACTATGCCGAACTTCATGGACGATCCGTCTGGTATGGTAGCCGGATCATGATCTGAGAGGTTCTTCAGATTAGAAGCCATAGGTAGGTTTCAGGAGATGGGTTTACAGCGACTTTTTTGACTCTACCCTTCCGATGTATTTCTTGATCTCATTTCCTTCAGGAGAATCGGGGTAAGCAGATTCGATGGTCCGATATGTTTCAAGAGCCAGGTCCAGCTGGACAAGTTCTTCATATACAATGCCGAGTTTTTTAAGCATGATGGGAGAGGAGAAGTTGTTCTCATAGTTCTGAATTCCTCTTTTATAGGCAGAGATTGCTTTATCAAGATCACCCATTTCCACGTATGCATCTCCCAAAGTGCTGTATTTGGCGGCACCCACAAGGAGGTCATCGGTTTTGAATTTATTCAGATAATCAATGGCTGTTTCATAATCGCCCAGCTGGTGGTAACATACACCTGCATAATATTTTGAAATCTTTGCAGATTTGCTCATTCCGTAATCATCCATAATATTCAGGAATCCGGGGTAGGTCCCGTAACCGTTCAGCGCAAGGTTGAACGAGTCCATCTCAAAAAAGCGTTCAGCATAATACATATCTGCAGCTGCTTCCTCATTGAGTGGTTTCAGATAATACCTGTTTCCACCGATTACAACTAACAATACAACGATAAGTCCGCCAAGGATATATGTAAGTGTCTTCTGGTTATCTTCGATAAACTGCTCGGAACGAGTTAATGCTTGCTCAATTCCTTCAAGATTCTTGTCCGTTTGCTTCACATTTTTTTTCTTCGACATCACTGAAAATTTCTTGGTTTTCAAAAACTTCCGCAAAAGTAACTCTTTTTTAGAAAATTACCGTTTGTGGAGCCACAAAAATAATAATTTTCTATATGCAATCTATGCTGCATATTTCTTAGCTACTTACAAAAACAAAATCAATTGTCCAGACTACCAAAAACCTTTTTTAGTAAAGGTGTAATGCGGGCAGAGACATTCGTCCTGATTTTTTTTTCTTCATCCTGGACTTTCAGGAACATACCGTCCAGGGCTTTGTTGGTAAGGTAATCGTCAAGGTCGGTGTTCACAGGTTTGAATCCGGCTACTTTCCCGGCAATGGAGTTGGCAATTATGTTCCATTTTCCTGTAAGGGTTTCCCATGATTCTTTGGTTGAAACTCCTCCTAAAATATCCTTCTCGGTGGATTGCCTGATCTTTGGTTTGTATAAATTGTAGAGATCAGCACGAGTAGTGTTGCTGAGGTATTGTGTGGCAGCATTATCAGACCCTTTAAGAATACTAAAAGCATCATTAATGGTCATCTGTTTAATGCTGTTGATGAAAATGGGGGCTACCTCTTTGGCCGCATCTTCAGCTGCCCGGTTGATTCTGAGGACTACATCCTCCACCAGTTGGTCTCCTCCCGGGATCTTTGCAAGGTTGTCAATAATTACTGATGCTTCTTCAGGGAGCAGGATCTTCACCAGTTCATCCCCGTAGTAACCATCTACAGCCGAAAGTATGGATGAAGAGTTTTTAGAACCTGTGATTAGTGCTTCTTTTAATCCTTCTGCCACTTCCGCTTCCGATAGGGGAACATCAATGGGGACAGATTGCATCAGAGAGTTTAGTTCTGCACACCCGGAAAGTAAGATTGCAGGAAGAGCGATAATCAATAATTGTCTTTTTATCAATTGTTTTGTGTTTTATGATATATACCTAAAGATAAGTGAAATTTTCCAAAAAGTTTTATGGATACCACCTTTTGCTGGAGCTCCTGAGAATAATGCCTGATTCTATAAAAAATTGTAATTTTGTGTATGCATCTGAAATCACTTTCCCTGGTCAATTTTAAGAATTATGAACAGGTTGACATTCCGTTTTCTGAAAAGATCAACTGTTTTATCGGAGAGAATGGTGTAGGAAAAACCAATATTCTGGATGCAGTACACTATCTCTCTCTTTGCAAGAGCAACCTAAATCCTGTGGATAGCCAAAATGTCCGGTACAATCAGGATTTTTGCGTGGTACAGGGAATCTTTGAAAGGCTGGGCAAGGAGGAGAACATCTATTGCGGTATCAGGAAGCAGAAGAAAAAGCAGTTCAGAAGAAATAAAAAGGAGTACCAGAAGCTTTCGGAACATATTGGTTTGATTCCGCTGGTGATGATCTCCCCGGCCGACGCAGTTCTGATCAACGGGGGCAGCGAAGAACGCAGGAAGTTTATGAATGGGGTCATTGCTCAGTACAGCAGGGTTTACCTGGAAAACCTTATCCAGTATAACAGGGCCCTCACCCAGCGGAACAGGCTGCTGAGGGATTTCGCATCCACACACAGTTTTGACAGTGAGATGTTAGAGGTCTGGGATGAGCAGTTGATCCGGTATGGCGAGCCCATCTTCGAAGAGAGAAGGCGTTTTGTAGATGAACTGCTGCCAGTCTTCAATTCATTTCATTCACATGTTTCGGGGAATCGGGAGAAGGTCACTCTGACCTACCAGTCACAGTTAAACAATTCCGGTTTCGGGGAAGGAGTTAAAGCATCCTATGAGAAGGACCGCATCATTCAGTACTCCACCTTCGGGATTCACAAAGATGATCTGGGAATGTCACTTGGAGGACACAGCCTGAAGAAAAGCGGATCCCATGGACAGCAGAAAACCTTCCTGGTGGCACTGAAACTGGCCGAATTTGAGTTCATCAGAAAGCTTACTGAAATCTCCCCCATTTTACTATTGGATGATATATTTGATAAATTTGATGCCAGCAGGGTGAAGCAGATTATCAGCCTGGTGGCAGAGAGCCAGTTTGGCCAGATATTTATCACTGATACCAATGAACAGCGGCTCCTGGGGATTCTGGAGGATATTCCTGCAGATCACAGGGTTTTCAAAATAGGAAAGGAAGCTTCCATTGAAGAAATGAAGGCGTAGGCATGGAAAGAAAAGATGTACGTAAGATCGATTCCCTGCTTCAGCAGTTTGTTAAAGCAAACAGGCTGGAGAGAGGACTTGCTGAGTACCGGCTAATGAAATCATGGAAGGATCTACTGGGCATTACAGTGGCCAAAAAAACCAAGTCGCTCAGAATACAAAACCGCAAACTCTTTGTCACACTTCACTCATCCGTGGTCAGGAATGAATTGAGCATGATGAAAGATGCCCTGATCCCAAAACTCAATGAAGCTGCGGGAATGGATGTAATCGATGATGTGGTCCTCCGCTGATCAGCCTGATCAGAACCGCTGCAAGCCCGAGAAGAAAAATGCACTCTCAATTTTCGCATTCTCGTCCGAATCTGAACCATGAACAGCATTGGCACGCAAGCTCTCGGCAAACTCTTTCCTGATGGTGCCTTCTTCAGCTATTTCCGGATCGGTAGCACCAATCAGTTTGCGATAATCCTCCACGGCGTTTTCTTTCTTCAATATAGCCACTACAATGGGACCTGAGGTCATGAATTCAACCAGGTCCTTATAGAACGGACGTTCCTTATGGACTTCATAAAAGCGTTCCGCCTCGCCCCGGGTCAGCCAGAGCATTCTCATGGCCGAGATCTTGAATCCTCCTTCTTGGATCTTGTTCAGAATCGGGCCGATATATCCGTTGGAGACTGCAAATGGCTTAATAATAGTAAACGTGATGTTTCCTGACATAATCTGATCAATATTATAATGCATATTAACAAATTAATTCGGGCTTTGTTAAGCCACTTTCAATATTTTTTAACTTTGCTATCCTAATTGAACTGCAAAGCAATGGTAGAAGCCGGAACAGCAAGGACAATCAAAGAATGGATCTCCTCATCGAGCAGGGTGGCAGTGCTTACCCATACGAATCCCGACGGAGATGCCATAGGGTCGAGCCTTGCACTTGCTCTGGCACTGAGTCAGCAGGGAATAGATGCACAGGTGATCATTCCGGATGGACTACCCGATTTCCTGAGGTGGCTTCCTGGCATTGAACGTTCCACAACATTCGCCTATAAAAAAGAGAAGGCGGTGGAGATCATCGAGGGTGCCGATCTGATCTTTTGTCTGGATTTTAATGATCCTAAGCGCTTAGGCGGGGTTGAGGAGTATCTTGCGAAGTCTACTGCCCGCAAGGTACTGATTGATCATCATCAAGATCCGGTTCAGTTCACCGATATTGCTATTTCTGATACCTGGCGGGGTTCGGTGGGAGAGATGATCTACCTTTTCCTTAAAGAGGTATTCAAGCATGAGATACTGAACAAGGAGATTGCTACCTGCCTCTATGTGGCCATCATGACCGATACAGGCAATTTCAGTTATGCCAGCAGCTATCCTGAGATCTTCCATGTTGTGGGAGACCTGATGAAGTATGACCTGGAGAAGGACAAGATCTATTCCAGTGTTTATGACGCCTTTTCGGAGGACCGGATGCGCTTGCAGGGATATTGCATGCAGGAGAAGATGGTGATACTTCCGCAGTATCATACTGCTTACATCAGCCTGACCGACGAAGAACTTACGAGATTCAACCATCGCAAGGGAGATACTGAAGGTTTTGTGAACATCCCATTCTCTGTGAAAGGAATCAGGTTCACCGCACTGTTTGTGGAGAAGAAGGACCGCATCAAGGTCTCTTTCAGATCCAGGGGAAGTTTTCCTGTGAACCGCATTGCAGCTGAGAACTACAATGGAGGTGGGCATATCAATGCTGCAGGAGGGGACTCCTTTGATTCCATGGAACTGACCCTGTCAAAATTTGAATCCCTTCTGCCCGAATATTCAAAGTGGCTCAAAGATGCTTAGAGTTATTAACTACCTTATATTGTGTGTCATTGCACTGGTGGTTTCTGGCTGTGATCCGCCTGTTCAGGAGTTAAAGGAGGCAGATCCGGACCCTGTCTCAGAGCAGTTTGTAAAGGCCAATCAGTACATGTATCAGAGGCACCAGGACCATATTTCAGCTTTTATAAACAGGGTAGGCTGGGAAGCAGAAGTGACCCCTTCCGGACTCTGGATTGTGATAGAGAAACCAGGAGAGGGACCACATATCAGGGATAACAGCAGGGTTACCTTCGCATTTGAATCCACCCTGCTGGACGGGACTCCCTGTTATGGTGCCACCATGCAGAAACCCAAAGTGATCAGAGCGGGCAAAGGGGGTGTTGAATCGGGTGTGGAGCAGGGGATTAGAAAACTGTCCAGTGGGGCTGAAGCCATATTTCTGATCCCGCCCCACCTGGCACATGGAAATTTTGGTGACCGGGAGAAGATTCCGGGCAATGCGGTCCTGATATACAGGATTCAGGTACTGAAGGTTGATTAAGGTTCATTTATTATATTAATTTTGCACAATATTTTAAGATCAGAATGGTTTGATTCTATAACCACCCCCTGATGGAAGGAGAGAAGAGATAATGAAGATCAGAAGAATTATATATCCCGTATTGGCAATCGCTGCAGCTGTTGCCTTGATTTCAGCCTGTACAGAAGATACGGAGGACCAGGATGCGATGGAGCAGGAGAAGCGGTTTTTCGATATTTACCTGGCTGCCAACTACCCCGATGCGGAACCCCAGGCCAGTGGCTTATATTACCTGGAGCACACTGCAGGTGACGGAGAGATGCCAGGTGCCGAGGACTGGGTACTGATCAACCATGTATCCTATACCATTCCTGACAATACGGTTTATGATACCTATATCGAAAGTGTTGCTGAAGACATAAGGCAGCACGATCCGGCGGCCATGTATGGCCCCTATAAAATGCTGAATGGCATGATCAATGAAGGTTTGACCGAAGGGCTGAGCATGATGCGTGAAGGAGAAGAGGCCACATTGATGTTTACCAGTGATCTTGGTTTTGGTTCAAAGAACAGTGGAACCGTGGGAGCCTTCAGGTCCCTGAAGTACGAAATTGAACTGTTGGAGGTGCTGGGAGATATCGAACTGTATGAACAGGGAAGGATCGATACCTATCTCGATACAGTGGCCCTGTTCGATACTGTTTATGATGCAAATACCGATGCAGTCATTAGCTATATCGTCGATGTAGCCACCGATGGTCCGCTGGTTGGAATGGATTCAACCCTGGAGGTCTCCTACAAAGGTTATCTTATGGATGGCAGGGTGTTTGACGAAACGACAATCGACGATCCTTTCATATTTAAGGTTAGTTCAGTGGAGTGGGGTGCAAGATGGGATCTGGTTTTGCCCCGTCTGCATGAAGGCGAAAAGGTGAGGATGATTTTCCCGTATCAACTGGCTTATGGAGAATTTGGTGAATATACCAGCACAGGAAAGGTGAAGATCCCTCCCTACGAAACGCTCATATTTGATATTGAAATCCACAGCGTGGAGGCTGCTATTGATGAGGAAGAGTTTGGTGTAGAGGAGTAGTCCGGTAGCGGACTAGCGGCAAAAGATCTATTTTCCCAGAAGAAATATGACCGGCCTTTTATGCAGGGCCGGTTTTTTTGTCCTCCATGCAGCCACACTCCTGGTAAAAATATATTCAGATTCGAGAGTGATATCAGCAGCTATACACAACAGTGTGGAGGAGCGACAGCTCTCCAGGATATCTGACAGCAGGGCGTCGTTCCGGTAAGGAGCTTCAATAAACAGCTGGGTTTCATTTTTTCGCAGCGCCACCTGTTCAATCTCTCTGATCTTTTTGATTCGATCGTGTCGTTTTACCGGCAGGTACCCGTGAAAACAGAACGACTGACCGTTGAGTCCGGAAGCCATCAAGGAAAGCAGGATGGAGGAGGGACCTGTTAAAGGCACTACCCTGATCCCTTTTTCATGCGCTACCCTGACCACTGCTGCGCCTGGATCGGCTACGCCTGGTACACCGGCTTCTGAGATAATTGCTGTATCGCTCCCCAGCTCTGCCTGCTCCAGAAAGGTGGGCACTTCTTCTGCAGGAGTGTGTTCGTTCAGTTCATGAAAGGTCAACAGGTCGATATCGATCTCCCTGTTCAGGTTTTTCAGATACCGTCTGGCATTTCTCAGGTCCTCCACAATAAACACTTTGATGGAATTCACCAAGGGTGTGATTCCTCCCGGAATGGTCGCTGAAGTATCGGGATTGCCCAGGGTGTTGGGTACCAGGTAGAGGGTTCCTTTCATGAGCTCTCTGTTAGAATGAGGTATTAAAAATAATTATAACTTCGTGAATAGCGTAATCCAACACCAAACCAATTGAAAATTACTTTTCTGGGTACCGGAACCTCGCAGGGTGTTCCGGTGATTGCATGCAGATGTGCCGGATGCATGTCTGATAATGATCGTGACAAGAGATTACGCTCTTCCATTCTTGTGGAGCTTGATGAGCATCTGCTGGTGATTGATACCGGACCCGATTTCAGACAGCAAATGCTCAGGGCCGGGGTGACTAGGCTGGATGGGGTTCTTTATACCCATGAACATCGCGATCACATAGGCGGTTTGGATGATATCCGCGCCTTTAACTTTATTCAGAAAAGCCCCATGGATATTTTTGCTGAAGAAAGGGTAATGAGGGCGTTGAAAAGTGGATTTCCTTACGTTTTTGCTGAGAAGAAATATCCCGGGATTCCCCAGGTGATGATGCATCTTATCTCTACTGATCCATTTTATATTGGAAAAAATGAGATCATCCCCATTAGAATGATGCACTACCGACTGCCGGTGATTGGGTTTCGTATAGGAGATTTTGCTTATCTGACCGATGGCAACTACATTTCAGAGTCAGAGAAAGAGAAATTATTCGGATTAAAATACCTGGTGGTGAATGCCCTCCGCAAGGAGACACATATTTCCCATTTTACCCTCTCCCAGGCAATTTCGCTGATTGGTGAGTTGAGTCCCCAAATGGGCTACCTGACCCATATCTCACACCAGATGGGACCCTCGCTGGAGCTGGAAAAGGAGTTGCCTTCCCAGATCCGGCCTGCTTACGATGGTTTGGTACTGGAGGTATAATCCCTTACACGGTCCATCTGTTTCCCTGACGAGATAAAAAGTATAGCTGTGAATATACTGATTACCAAAAATATAGATCCAGCCAGCAAGAGGGCCTGGGGGAGTGAGTAGATGTCTTTTACCCAGCCAAGGAGCGGACCGGTGAGTGAGAAGAGCAAGCGGATGATAAAATTCCTCACAGAGAGTACGGTGGCCCTGATATGTGAAGCGGTGATCCGGTTGATATAATCTTTAAGGACCGGGGTAGCATATCCCCTTACCAGGTAAAAAAGGTAGAGGATGAGTAGTCCCCCGGGCAGATGAAACCTACTGAGGGCCAGGTATCCCAATGGTATAAGCAGGGCGATCAGCACGATCGAGCGTCTCTGTCCCAATTTTTGCTCCAGGTGATGTGCCGTATATGAGGTGATGGCCACAGTCAGGTTCAGAGTGGTCCAGAGAATCCCGAACCAGGCGATATCAATGCGGCTATACTCAAAAAATGGTTGTGCAAACCAGGCCATGGTAAGGGTGGCTGTGCCTGTAATGGCGCTGAAAAGAATGTTTCTCCTGAGCGGGCGGTCAATGAAAAGGGCAAATCTGGCAATCCGGATAATCTCCATTAGGCCAGCCTTGATCAGGGGCACTTTTCGTGTGGGTTCCACCAGGGTAATGGCTGCCGGCAGTGCAATAAGGGCCACAAATATCTGGGCAAAATACGGGGCCCTAAGGGTAATACCGGCAAGCAATCCCCCTGCAATTCCAGCCACGGCTTCAGCCACATTACCCAGCGAGGTTATCCTGCCCTCAAAGCGGGTATACTTTTTCTCCTCTCCCTTCTCGAGGAGGGAGTCGTAGAGCATGGCCGAATCTGCTCCTGAAATGCAGCTTTGCCCGATACCGAGGATAATTTCGGCCACCAGGAATCCAATAAAACCATAGCTAAAACTGTAGGTGGCAAATCCGAAGGTGCCAAATACTGCACCCAGGATCAGTGTTTTTCTCCGGCCAATTACATCGGCCAGGTAACCTGACGGGACCTCCAGGATCACAATGGCGATGGAGTAGACGGCCTGAAGAATCATGATATCCTTCATGGAGAGTCCATTGCTTTCATAGAAGGGCACCACAATGGGCATGTAGAGCATGAACCATTTGGCAATCTTGATCAGGTAGAGACGAATGATATTTGGATGAAGTGTACGGGGCAATTTCAAGAGTTTGAAGCAAAACTATAAAAAGAGTTACTATCCCCCAGAGATGTTTTAGAAAATATTGAATGAAATGGCATTGTGGTTATCTTTGAAAATAAACTGCTAATCATGGGCATGACGGTTATCGAGAAAATCCTGGCCTCGCATTCAGGAAAAGAGCTTGTTTTCCCCGGTGAAATTGTGGATGTGATTATCGATGCCAGGGTGGCCCGCGATTTTGGTGGAGCCAACGTGGTAAAACACATGGAGGAGAACCAGCTGGGACTGGAGGACGCATCCAGCACTTTTTTCACCTTCGACTGCAATCCAACGGGATCGGACCAGAAATATGCTGCCAATCAGCACAGGTGCAGGCAGTATGCCAGGGAGCATGGAATCAGGGTATATGATATTGATAAGGGGATAGGAACCCATATACTGATGGAAGAGGGCCTGGCCTATCCGGGTTCCACAGCCATATCGACCGACTCTCATGCCAATATACTGGGCGCCATAGGTGCATTCGGACAGGGCATGGGGGATAAGGATATTGCTGCGGCCTGGCACAAGGGATCCACATGGTTCAAGGTGCCTCCATCGGTAAAGATTGTTCTTGATGGAGAGGCCGGTGCAGCTCTTACTGCCAAGGATATGACATTGAACCTGCTGGAAAGATTTGGCGCCAGTACACTCCTGGGGAAAGCCATAGAGATGGAGGGTGAGGCGGTTGATAAACTGACGCTGGATCAGCGCATCACCATTGCTTCCATGGCCACGGAAATGGGGGCCATCATTATACTTATCCCACCAAACAAGGAGGTGATCAGGTACACCGAATCGCGTGCCAGGAAAAAAGTGGAGCCCGTAGTGGCAGATGCCGATGCCACCTACAGTGAAGTGTATCGGCTGGATGTTTCAGAATTTACCTCCAGGATCTCCCTTCCCGGTAAACCACACAATACAGCAGAAATTCCACAGGAACAAATCTGGATCGATTCTGCTTTTATCGGAAGCTGTACCAACGGAAGGATTGAGGACTTGAGGGCAGCAGCTTCGGTATTGGAGGGAAGGCGTGTGGCTGAAGGAGTGGTCCTGAAGATTGTGCCTGCTACCGACAGGGTCTGGCATCGCTGCCTGGAGGAGGGATTGATAGAGATCTTTAAGGAATCGGGAGCATTGGTATCCAATGCCGGCTGTGCAGGATGTGCGGCTGGTCAGGTGGGACAGAACGGACCGGGCGAGATTACAGTTAGCACGGGGAATCGGAATTTTCCAGGGAAACAAGGACAGGGAGAGGTGTACCTGGCTTCTCCTGTTGTGGTCGCTGCATCGGCCATCGCAGGTTATATTACCTCCGCAGATGCCATACCGGAAGTCCCGGAGAAACGGTTGATTAGGGAGGCTGCTGTCAAAGAGGGGGTTGTGCCTAAAGATGCCACTAAAAAGGAACGTCCCGTTGAGATTGAAGGAAGGGTGTGGTATATTGCCATGGACAACATCGATACAGATATGATTTTTCATAACCGCCACCTTTCCATTACCAACATTGACGAGATGGGGCAGTATACCTTTGGAAACCTTGAAGGGTATGAGGATTTCGCCACCAGGGTCAAACCGGGGGATATTGTGGTAACCGGAAAAAACTTCGGATCGGGCAGTTCCCGGCAGCAGGCTGTGGATTGTTTTGCTTCCCTGGGCGTTCTTTGTGTGGTGGCTGAATCGTTCGGCGCCATCTATGAACGGAATGCAATTAACGCTGCATTTCCCATTTTTGCCACAGGTGAAATCGAATTACTGAAACTCGAAGATGGGGATCTGCTGAAATTGAATTTTGAAACAGGTAAGATTCAGAATGTAAGCAAAGAGACCACCCTTGAATCGCCTCCATTTTCTGAAGTACAGATGGAGATTTACCAGAATAACGGACTGTTTTAACACTATTGATTATGAGATTAATTATTCCTGAAGGGTACAAATCCCTTATTACATTAAAGGAGACTGAGAAGATTCTCCAGATATTAAAAGACCATTTTGAGTCAGGCTTGTCATCTGACTTCAGGCTTCGGCGGGTCACAGCTCCGCTATTTGTTCTTCAGGGCACTGGAATCAATGATGACCTCACCGGATCAGAAAAGCCAGTATCCTTTCTCATCAGCGATATGAGGGATCAGGTGGCCGAGGTGGTTCAATCGCTCGCCAAATGGAAAAGAATGATGCTCAGGGATTATGATATCCAGATAGGCCATGGAATTTACACCGATATGAATGCACTCAGGCCGGACGAAGAGCTGGATAACATTCATTCGTTGTATGTGGACCAGTGGGACTGGGAGAAAGCCATCTATCCGGAGGAGCGTACCCTCGATACACTGAAGGATGCGGTAGTCAAAGTGTGGCAGAATATTAAACGCACAGAATTCTTTATTCACACGTTCTATGCGGAAATAATACCCACCCTTCCTGAAGAGATTACCTATATACACTCGGAACAGCTTTATGAAATGTATCCCGATCTTACTCCCAACGAGCGGGAAAACAAGATTGCTGAAAAGTATGGAGCAGTTTTTATTATTGGAATAGGTTGTAACCTGCCCGATGGAAAGCCTCACGACAAGCGTGCACCTGATTATGACGACTGGAGCACCGAAACAGTAGATGGGTACAGAGGACTGAACGGTGATATTATCGTATGGAACAAGGTTTTGGATTGCGCAGTGGAGCTTACCTCTATGGGGGTCAGGGTGGATAAGAACGAATTGATGACACAGCTGGAGCTGACAGGCGATATGGATCGTGTGGAGCTGCTGTTTCACAGGCGCCTGTTGAATGATGAACTACCCTCTTCCATCGGAGGAGGGATCGGACAGACCAGGATCGCCATGCAGCTCCTTAAAAAAGCACACATAGGAGAAGTTCAGTCGGCCATCTGGCCTGGTGAGATGGTGGATCACTGCAAGCGTTCCGGCATCCAACTTATTTAGTCGAAAGCCAAAAATAGTCGAAAGCTGAAAGTCAAAAGCCGAAAGTGCGCGAAAAAATAACAGCTAATTACTAACTACTAATTTCATTCTATGCCCTCCACTTTTGTAGAGAAGATCTTTGGTGCCCCGGCAGGATCAATTGTTTTTCATCAACCTGACCTGGTTCTGACACATGACAATACCGCCAGCATCCAGAAGACCTTCGAGAAGATGGGTGGGAGCGATCTTAATGATCCTGAACAACTTGTGGTTGTACTTGACCACAATGCACCTCCCACAAATGCAGCTCTGGCAAATACCTACCAGTCCATCCGTGATTTTGTTGAAGAACAGGGAGTAACAAAATTCCATGATGCGGGCAGCGGAATATGCCACCAGATCATGGCCCGTTACGCCCGCCCCGGAATGGTGATCGTTGGAAGCGACAGCCATACTTGTACCGCAGGAGCTTTTAACGCCATGGCAGCCGGTATTGACCGGACCGAGGCAGCGGGATTGTGGCTAAGGGGGGAGACCTGGTTCCGGGTCCCTGAAACATTGAAGATTAACCTTACAGGTTACCTCAGGCAGGGTGTTTATGCTAAGGATCTGAGCCTATGGATCATTGGGATTCTGGGTTCGGCAGGAGCCAACTATATGTCCATTGAGTATCATGGTGCCGGTGTTCAGTCACTGAGTATAGCTGACCGGATGACCCTGGCAAACCTGGCATCGGAGATGGGTGCAAAGAATGCAGTGTTTCCTGCCGACCATATACTGAATGAATACCTTGGCGGAGAGGTTGCCGGAGTATGGGCAGATGAGGGTGCCACCTATTTCCGCTCCATTGAGATTGGTTTGGATGAGGTGTATCCACTGGTGGCTGCACCCCATCATGTGGATAATGTAATGGCTCTTGCCGAGGTAGCGGGAACAGATATTCACCAGGGAGTGATTGGGACCTGTACCAACGGCAGGATTGAGGACCTGCGGGAGTCGGCAGCCATCATTGAGGGGAAAAGGGTTAAGCCCGGTGTTCAATTGCTGGTGATTCCAGCCTCTCGTGAGATATATCTTCAGGCCATTGAGGAGGGACTGGTCTCCATATTCCTGGAGGCAGGGGCCAATGTGCTCAGTGCATCCTGCGGACCCTGTCTTGGAACAGGGCAGGGAATTCCGGCTGATAACCAGCGGGTGATCTCTACAGCCAATCGCAATTTCCTGGGTCGCATGGGCAACAAGAATGCAGAGATCTACCTGGCTTCACCTGCTGCAGTGGCCTTAAGTGCAGTACATGGCAAGATCATGGATCCGAGAAAGGAAAATGGTGCAGAGA
Source organism: Bacteroidales bacterium (assembly GCA_023137255.1). Lineage (GTDB taxonomy): Bacteria > Bacteroidota > Bacteroidia > Bacteroidales. The sequence goes on from JAGLPR010000103.1 coordinate 19,431, forward strand.
AATATCCTTTCAGAAAGGTACAGGCCGGAAGTGTGACCATTGAGCCTGACGAGACACGACGGCTCAATGGTGTTTGGAACTACGCAGATGCCGATAATCTTAATACCGACCAGATGTTTGCCGGGAACCTTACTTACGAGGTGCAAAGCTCCGATCCTGAGGGAATCCTTCCACATCTTTTTGAGGGATTTGATACTCGATTTGCTGAGGAGGTTAAATCAGATGACATTATCCTGGGAGGCGAAAACTTCGGATGTGGCAGTTCCCGGGAACATCCATCGGTTGGACTAGCACATGTGGGGGTGAAAGCAGTGATTGTGAAATCGGTTAACCGCATATTTTATCGTTCAGCAGTTAACCAGGGCCTGCCCCTGATCGTTCTGCCTGAAGTGGTGGATGCCTATAAGGAGGGAGACCAGGTTGAAGTCGATTTATCAGCCGGGACCATCCGGGTGGGTAACAGGGATTTTTCCTTTGAACCACTGCCTGACAAGCTGATGGCTATCCTGGAGATGAAGGGACTGGTCAACTGGATCCTGAATCAATAATCCAGGCATCCTGCCTATCTCCACAAAAAGATTCTTTTTTCTATCTTTGCACCCGGAAACAGAACCCTTGTTTTCTAAAGACATGGTTCCGTAGCTCAGTTGGACAGAGCAACAGCCTTCTAAGCTGTGGGTCGCGCGTTCGAATCGCGCCGGAATCACTCTGTAAATGAAGAGATTAGGAGGTAATTCTAATCTCTTTTTTTATATTGGTTTGAGTATGGTTTGAACTTATTTCGGAAAACCTCTTGATCATCACCGGATCCTGCAAATAATTATGCACCTGCTTTGGGAGCAGTGGGTCGCAGGTTCGAATCTTACTACCCCGACCGCAACAAAATGCATCTGTCTATGTTGTAGATAGATGCATAAT
>JAGLPR010000104.1 GCA_023137255.1 Bacteroidales bacterium
GTTCCTGAAGGGGCTACAGTGATTGAAAGTCCGGGGGATTATCCTCATCTCTTCATTCGTATCCAGGTTAGAACAGCTGAGGATTTGGAAAATGTATATCCCATCCAGGATAATATTGTACTTACCGGTATTAGCAAAGAACTCACCATCGATAATTACATTACACATACCATTAAAACCCACGATGTTTATCCCCAGAATAAAGAGATCCTTGCTTCTATGGTAGATTTTAGTGAAGAGGACTATTTACGTGTAAGTAACTATATCGGGATAATTGCTCCTAAGTTTAGTGCAACCGGAAATATGGGGATGTTCGGGCCCATCGACAGCGATGAACCAAACAGTAATGATCCTGAATATCGTGCTGCTGCTATTGTTGGTCACCTGGGCTTTCCGGTTCATCATGCTTTTTATACGCCCAACTTTACCAATTGCAATGATGAAGTTCTTAATGGAGATCAGACCGAGGTATTCACAATACCTAACGAACCAGAAGGGGTGGAGTTGTTCTGGTCAGTTACCCGTTACAGTGCTTTAACCAGGAATACCCTGCCTGGCAAAAATGACCTTTATAATGCTTACAACACTGATCCTGATGCAGATGGAAATATTACAGTCACCTTCAGTGTTGAGGATCCTGATGACGGTACCTACTGGATGCCGGTGAATGCGGGTGAACCTTATTATTTTGTCATTCGCTATTACAAACCCGACGTGAATAATCTCCCAAAGAAACCTTGTTGATCAATTAAAACCTGACAGAAAATGAAAGCCGTACAGAATTTAGTAATCGTGGTGGTTGTCATCATGATGGCAACTGCATGCGCTCCTGTCCAGGAGAAGGAAACTGACCAAATGGCCGCGAAATCCGAAGTCAAATTCCAGGTCAATCCTCTCGCTGGGACTGCCATCATGCATCCGGAATATGTGAAAACCATCGGACGGATGGCCTACGTTTGGGCTTGGCCCATGGTAAACAGCCACAACCGAAGGGCGACCATTACACAGGCCCCTGAAGCTGGCCGTTTGGGAGGTGTGGTACCGGTAGCACCCCGTGGCCGCCTGAGCCTGCTCAATGACTATGTATTGCCTGATCAGGGATTTGTAGCCTGTCCCAACCAGGATGTTGTTTATGGTACTATATTCGGTGCCCTGGACGAAGAACCGGTGGTTGTACAAGTACCTGATTTCGGAGACCGTTTCTGGGTATATGCCCTCTATGATGCCCGTACCGACCAGTTTGGAGAGATGGGAAAAGCCTATGGGACCGAGCCCGGATTTTACCTCCTGGTTGGTCCCAACTGGGATGGCGTGGTTCCTGAAGGCATCACTGCTGTGATGCAGTCAACTACTGAGTTCTGCTTTGCCGGTCCCCGGATTTTCCTGAACGATACGGATGAAGACCGTGCGGCGATACAAGCTGTCCTTAACCAGATCAATGGGTATCCTCTCGCTGAATTTGACGGAGAGATGAAGATCAAGGACTGGAGCAAGACTCCGTCATTCCCTACTCCACCTTCAGAAGGAGAGAACAAGTGGGTAGTGCCTGAGGTCTTCTTTGACCAG
>JAGLPR010000105.1 GCA_023137255.1 Bacteroidales bacterium
TTGGAATATGACTTGGATTTCGCCTTTTCATCGTCCAACTTATTGGCAACTCTCCTGGCATCGACCATTTCGTTCACCCCATTCTTTATGGCAGTTACATGGTCCGAGATCTCCTTGATCAGCTCAATTCTGTTTCCTGCCAGCTTCTTGAAGTCGTCTCCATAGATCTCTTTAAGTCCGAGTACATTCTCAACCAGCCTGTTCTGATACTTCACAGCAGTCGGTACAATGTGGTTGATGGAGAGGTCGCCCAGCACCCTGGCTTCGATCTGGATCTTCTTGGTGTACTGCTCAAACATCACCTCCACACGACCTTCCAGTTCAGCCTCGGTAAAGATACCCAGGTCAAAGAAAAGTTTCTTTGATTTGTCGGTAAGGTATGCTGATAGCGCCTCGGGAACATCGGTAACATTGGTAAGTCCGCGTTTGGCAGCCTCTTTTACCCAGTCGTCACTGTAGTTGTCTCCCTCAAAACGGATTGCTTTGGAGGCAAGTATATATTCACGAAGCACCTGGAAGATGGCTTCATCTTTCTTGACACCAGAGTCAATCAGGGCATCGACCTCCTTTTTAAATTCGATCAGCTGTGCAGCTACTGCAGCATTCAGAATGGTCATGGGAGTCGCAGGGTTACAGCTTCCGCCCACAGCCCTGAATTCAAACCGGTTCCCGGTAAAGGCAAAGGGTGAAGTACGGTTCCTGTCAGTATTATCCAGAAGGATCTCAGGAATCTTGCCAAGATCAAGTTTCAGGGCCGTTTTCTCGTCCGGGGTCATCTTCTTTTTGGTGACCTGCGTTTCCAACTGATCAAGCATGGCCGAAACTTCAGTTCCCAAAAAGCATGAGAGAATGGCAGGCGGAGCCTCGTTGGCACCCAGGCGATGTGCATTGGATGCTGAAGCAATACTGGCCCTAAGCAGGTCCTGGTGATCAAAAACGGTCTTGATGGTATTTACCACAAAGGTAAGGAACTGGAGGTTCGACTTGGGGTTTTTGCCAGGTTTGTGCAGAATCACACCGGTATCGGTGGCGAGGGACCAGTTGTTGTGTTTTCCACTACCATTGATGGCCTGGAACGGCTTCTCGTGGAACAGCACCCTGAATCCATGGTGCCTCGACACCTTTTTCATCAGGTCCATCAGCAATACATTGTGATCCACTGCCAGGTTACACTCTTCATATATAGGGGCCATTTCATACTGGTTAGGAGCCACCTCATTGTGCCGGGTGGTCACAGGAATTCCAAGCTTATAGCATTCCGATTCCAGATGGTGCATAAATGCTGAGACCCTTTCGGGAATGGATCCGAAATAGTGGTCATCCAGCTGCTGGTCCTTGGCAGAAGCGTGCCCCATCAGGGTGCGGTCTGTAAGTGCCAGATCCGGACGGGCATAATAGAGCGCCTCATCAATGAGGAAATACTCCTGTTCCCAACCCAGGTTTGCATTCACCTTGGTCACATTCTTATCAAACAGCTGACAAACCTCTGTAGCTGCCGCATCGACCACACTCAAAGCCTTTAACAAGGGCGTCTTGTGGTCGAGTGCTTCCCCGGTATAAGAGATAAATACCGTTGGGATACTCAGGGTATTATCAAGAATAAAGGCTGGTGATGTCGGGTCCCAGGCTGTATATCCGCGTGCCTCGAAAGTATTCCTGATCCCACCACTGGGAAAAGAAGAGGCATCGGGCTCCTGCTGTGCAAGTGCATTGCCGGCAAACATCTCAACCACGCCCCCGTACTGAGTGGGCTGAATAAAGGCATCGTGCTTCTCTGCAGTTCCTCCTGTTAGGGGCTGGAACCAGTGAGTGTAATGGGTGGCTCCTCTTTCAGTGGCCCAGGCTTTCATCCCTGCAGCAACCGAATCTGCTTTTCTTCTGTCAATGGGAGTCCCTTTGTCTATTGCATCCATCACATGATTGAAAGCATCTTTCGAGAGGTACTTCTGCATTTTAGGCCTGTCAAACACATTGATCGCATAATAATCCGATGTTTTGTCTGAAGGAGGAGGAACATGGTTGGGTTTCCTGTCAAAAACCTGTTCCAGTGCTTTAAATCTGATAACCGCCATAATGATAATATTAAGTATATACTAAATTTAAGGTTTGATGATGCAAATATATACTTAATTTATGTGCACCCCTTGTTTTTCGACCCTTATTTGATATTATTTGTAATAATTATTCATAATGCCCCCTGTTTTAACACTTGATTCTGGAAATATATCTAAAACTAAAAAGCCGCCAGGTTCTCCCCGGCGGCTTTTTTATCAATCAGGTAGCAAAATCCTACTTCATCTCCTCAATAAAATATTTGTAAAAAAGAGGGATGGTTTCAATCCCTTTGTAAAAATTGAAAAGCGGATAATTTTCATTGGGTGAATGGATGGCATCGGAGTCGAGCCCGAAACCCATCAGAATGGATTTAATTCCCAGCACCTCCTCAAAATCAGAAACGATGGGAATGCTTCCGCCGCTTCTCACCGGAATGGGAGCTTTCCCAAAGCTCTCCTCAATGGCACTGCTCGCTACCCTGTAAGCAGGGAAGTCGATGGGTGTTACATATCCCTGACCCCCATGAAGGCTCTTCACTTCCACCTTTGTTCCTTCAGGCGCTATGCTCTTCATGTGTTTAATAAACAAATTATCGATCTTCTTCGAGTCCTGATTGGGAACCAGTCGCATGGAGATCTTGGCATGCGCTTTTGAGGGCAGGACTGTCTTAGCACCTTCCCCGGTGTATCCCGACCAGATTCCATTCACATCCAGGCTGGGTCGTATGCCGGTCCGCTCAGAGGTAGAAAAACCGCTTTCACCAACCACCTGGTCAATATCGAGCGCCTTCTTATACTCCTCCAGGCTGAATGGCGCCTTGGCCATCTCCGCACGTTCACCGTCTCCAACCTCCTGCACATCATCATAGAATCCGGGAATGGTAATGTGCATGTTCTCATCGGTCAGAGAAGCGATCATGGACGCCAGCAGGTTGGCCGGATTCCCCACAGCACCTCCGTACAGACCTGAATGAAGGTCTCGGTTCGGTCCGGTCACTTCTACCTCAAGATAACTAAGTCCCCTTAGTCCCACCGTAATGGAAGGAATATCCTGGGCAATCATAGTGGTATCTGAGATCAGAATGACATCGGCCTTCAGCAATTCCGTATTCTCCTTGCAAAACTGTTTCAGGCTGGGAGATCCGATCTCCTCCTCTCCTTCAATCATGAATTTCACATTGCAGGTAAGGGTCCCTGTTGCATTCATCAATTCAAAGGCCTTCACATGCATAAAGAGTTGTCCTTTGTCATCGTCCGCTCCACGGGCAAAGATCTTTCCATCGCGGACTTCAGGCTCAAAAGGGGGAGAATCCCACAGATCAAGCGGTTCGACGGGTTGCACATCATAGTGGCCATATACCAGCACAGTGGGAAGCGATTCGTCAATCATCTTGTGACCATAAACCACAGGCCATCCTGAGGTCTCTTTTACCTCTGCATGATCGGCGCCTGCAGCAAGCAAAGAATTCTTAATATGATCGGCCGCTTTGAACATATCATCTTTTGCCTCTGCTTTGGAACTGACAGAAGGAATCCGGATCAGGTCAAACAACTCTTCCAGGAACCGCTCCTTATGGCTCTCCACATAATTCTTAATTGTTTCCATAGGTTTTATATTATATAAGGTGTGACTTCATGGTTCATGATTTGTTGATCAGCTCCCGGTAAACGATTTCAAGTTCATCATAAAATGCTTGTCCGTAAACACGGATGATGGGATCCTTTAGAAATCTGAAAACGGGCAATCCTTCCTTCTCTCCAAGGATCCGGGCCGGTTCACAGACACTCCAGCGGTGATAATTAAGGGCTATCCCCTGTTTCAACTTGCTCACCCTGATTGGATAAAGGTGGCACGAAACCGGCTTTCTGAACGATATGGCACCCTCATCAAAAGCCTGCTCGACCGCGCAACGGGCAATGGTATCCTCAAATACAACAAATGCACACTCTTCCCTGCCCACAAGCGGAGTCACTTTGTCCCCGTCATTATCGATCACCCAGGCTCCCTGTTCATTGACTGCCCTCACTCCTTCAGCCCTCATATAGGGTTTGATCTTCTCCAGTCCGTCCGCCAGGTTTTTCGCCTCATCATCCTCCAGAGGAGCTCCGGAATCGCCAAAAACGCAGCAGTTCCCTTCGCACTTCTCCAGGTGGCAAATAAAGTTTTTGTCAAACAGATCCCTGCTGACAATGATTTCTCCAATCTGAATCATCCTCGTATATTCAAAACACAAATGTGCAAAAAAAACAGTTGACCTGATCCCTATTTTGCAACATCTCAATTACAGATGGCTGACAGCGGAAAGGTCTGTTTTCGGTTCAGGTAAAGGCTGTTCGCGCAGGCGGATGGCCTTCATTTATTTCTATCTTTAGGCGATGCGAAGATGTTTTACCATAGGATTGCTCGGATTGTTTTGCTGGACACCTCTCTTCTCTCAGGTATCTTACCTCAATCGTCCCGACCTGCTTGAGAAAGTGGAAGAGGGTCTGCACAACACCTACAATTTTGCTTTTGACGAGGCGCGGGAGATACAGAAAGAACTCGTCCGGACCACCCCGCATCATCCTGCACCGCTGTTCCTTGAAGCATTGATCATCTACTGGGAACATTTTCCTCTGATGCCTGACGATCCGGCTTCTGAACAGTTTGTGCATCTGATGGACCGGACCGTGGAGTTGGCTGAGGATCTCGTTGAAAATGAAGAGACTTACCAGGAAGGCATTTTTTTCGATCTGTTCGGAAGGGCCTTTAAAGCCATGTTCTGGGCCGATAATGGCAAATCGGGCAAGGTGGTTCCCGACCTGGGCACCATGTACAGACACACCAAAGAAGGTAAGGAACTGAAAGATCAGTTCGTGGAGTTCTACTTTTCCACCGGACTCTACAACTACTATGTCGAAGCCTACCCCGAGGCTCACCCGATATACAAACCACTGCTATCCTTTATGCAGGAAGGAGACAAGCAACTTGGCCTGGAACAACTCAACCATGCCATCAACCATGCAGTATTCCTGAAAGTGGAAGCCTTGCTCTTTATGTCGCTTATCCAGCTGAAGTATGAAAAGGACCTGCAAACAGCAGCCATTTATGCCCGCCGGCTACACCGTGATTACCCGGAGAATTTATACTACCAGGGGCACCTGATCACCGTCCTGCTGCACCAGCATCGGTATGACGCAGTAAGGGAGATCCTCGTTTCCATGGAACGGCAGAAAGATTCCTGGTCAGCAATGATTCGCACCCTGGCAAATGCATTTATTACTGAGAAGCAAACGGGCAACGATATTCTGGCGGGCCAGGGATACCAGGAGCTTGTGGAGTTAGCAGATTCGTTCGGACCCTTTGCCGACGTTTATGCTGCCATGGCTTACATGGGCCTCTCCAGACTTCATGAACAAAAAGGATTGGAAAGCGAAGCACGCAGATATGCGCGCAAGGCATCCAAACACACTGTTTACCGGTTTATCCTCGACGAATAGGTGAGCGTTCCCAGGTGATCAGCCATACCCCCAGCAGGGTAAGCAATCCTCCCACCAGCTGAATAGTTGAGGGAAATACTCCCAGGAATACCCAGGCAAGAACCAGGGTCCACACCCCTTTGGTACTGATGATCAGGGAGGTTTTAGTGGCCTCAATCAGTTTCAGGGCCTGGTAGGCAAATACGATGACAATAAGTGTTTCCAGGAAGGATCCAATGGCCAGATCCCTCCACAAAGACATTGTAATCTCCGGCATACCGCCTGTCCCGAAGCTTAGGATGGCCATGACTGCTGCCAGCAGGAAGGAGCGGATCAGCGACATGTATCCCGGCACCAGGTAAGTGTGAAACCGCCGGCCAAAAATGGTAGCCAGTGCAAAAAGGAAAGAAGCTGTGACTACATAGAGAGCTCCCGGTTCAAGAAATCCGGTAAATCCACCCTGGCGGTAATTGATCACAAATACACCTGTGATAGTAATCAGAATACCGGCCAGCTGACTGTTCCGGAACCTCTCCTTCAGCAGGACAATCCCCATAAGGGTAACAAATACCGGTCCGATGTTCCCGATAAAGGAGACCACAGCCGGGTTTTCCATGGCTTTTATGGCCAGATAAAATAATCCCGTTGCACCTCCTTCAAGCAAGGCAATCCCCAGTGCCACCGCCGATTTCTTTCCCATGGAACTTTTCAGGTTCCTGTAGTCTCGCCTTGTCAGGAACCAGGCCCCGTTCCAAACCACTCCAAGTGAAAACCAGATCAGTCCGAACTGCACCATGGTCAGGTGGTTCAATACCGATTTGGAGAAAACAAAAGAGGCAGCCAGGGCCAGTGAGGCTCCCAGTGCAAACAGGTATCCGGTTGATTGATTGCTTTTCATTTACTAAATTCAGCTTATCAAAGTCGGCACAAAATAGTGAAATCCGGCGATATTCACGAAATGCAGGTGGCATGAAGAGACCAGATGTGGATACCCTTCAAAAAGATCCCCGCTACAGGAAAATCCTGGAGCTGGACTTCAACGAGATGATCCCTTTCGTCCTGAACAACATCAGGGGGCGAGAAAAGATTCCTGTTCTTTTCATGGCCCTGAACCTGGCCACCCTGGTATTCATTGTGCTGTATGTGGTGTGGGGACTCACAGGGGATCATTTCAACGGCGGAAAGGTAATCAGGCAATTGGTGGCCGGTGTGTTAGCCGGAAGCATCCTGATCATCCCGCCACATGAGATCCTGCACGGATTGGCTTATTGCTTGCTGGGGGCCCGACATATCCGGTTTGGGGCCGATTTTCAACAGTTTATTTTCTTTGTCACAGCCGACCGGTTTCCCATTTCCCGAAATGAGCTCCGTTTCCTGGCCATGACTCCGTTTATTGTCATCAATGCAGTGACAATTGCCCTGACGGCAACCTGGTTTACAGAAGCGACCCTCTTCTCCGCAGCTCTTCTTTTGAGTCACAACATCATGTGCATAGGTGACTTCGCAATAATTAGCTATACGAATAAATACACAGGGGAACTCTATACCTATGATGAAATTGAAAAGAAAAAGAGTTACTTCTTTGAGAATACCGCAGGTAGTTAGGTCGAGACTTTCTCCATCATCTGCCTGGCCTTCATGGCTTTCTTTTTACTCACCGCGAAGCTCGAATCAATTTCATAGGCCCTCATGTAGCTCTCGTAGGCTTTCCCGAACTGCTCTGTATTCATGAAAAAATCGCCTTTGGAGTCGTATGGATTGGCCTGTTCAGGGGCAAGTTTGATGTAGTTATCCAAAGCTTCTTCGGCACTTTCCCACTCCTCCAGGTACATGTACGCATACCCAAGGTAGTTATAAACAGGGGAATACCCCGGCAGCACTTCAATGGTCCGCTTCATGGACTCAATGGCTCCTTCATTATCTTTCATGTAGTCCAGCTGCATAAGGTACAGAAGCTTATGGACGTGTGGATCCAAAGGGTAAAGATCGACCACCATTTTCAGACTCTCCACTACCTTCTCGTCCTGCCCGTCAACCAGGTATTTTAAAGAGGTCCTGATCAACTCCTCCCCGCTGTTTAGCTCACAATCCGACTGGAATGCTTCTTCAGCTACCTTCTTTGATGTCTTACTGGTCAGAAAATACATCCAGTAATGAGCCATGAAAAAATCGGGGTCCTCCCTGATGGCATACTGAAAGTTATGCCATGCTAACTCCCCCTTGAGCTGGTCATATGCTACCAATCCGGTCTCATATAACTCAAGAGCCAGCTCCGAATCTGTGGTCACAGGCATAAGCACTGCAGATTCATCCCTGGTACATGCAGAAATTATAAGAATGGAAATAGCAATTAGCGGGGTTAATACCCTTACCCTCATCATCATTAAAGTTTTCCAATCTTACGTCCAATACAAACATAGTGTATTTCCCGGCCAAAATCAAATTCTGTTGATAAAGGAAGGTATCCCGTCAGCGAACAGTAGTTCATTGTGGGTCAATGACATTCACAAAAAAAGGAGCCCGATTGACCCCTTGATAAAACATAGATTTATCTGACTAAAGCTCCTGTTTATACTCTTCAAGAATGGCCTCCACATCGTCGGGGGCCACCCGGCCATAGGTTTTATCGCCAACCTGGACCACCGGGGCCAGTCCGCAGGCACCCACACATCTGAGGCAGCTGAGCGAAAACTTTCCGTCCTCGCTGGTCTCTCCCACCTCGATCTCCAGCAGCTTCTTAAATTCACTCAGTACCGTTTCGGCACCTCTTACATAACATGCGGTACCGGTACAGATGGAGATGGGGAATTTCCCCTTGGGAAGCATGGTGAAAAAGGAATAAAATGTAACCACTCCATACACCTTGGCAGCGGGAATCTCCATCTTTTCAGCAATCACCTCCTGCACTTCAGCAGGCAGGTAACCGAAGGTCTCCTGGCTCTTATGAAGAACATTGATCAGTTCTCCTTCCAGGTTGCCAAATGAGTCACAAATGGCGTGGATCTTATCCACCTGGTCCTGTCTGAGTTCTATCTTAACACTTGACATATCTGCTTCTGATTTTGCTGTTTATACCTGGAATATCTTCTTTTTCTTATCGAAATAGTGCGTATGAAGCAATTCATGCGCTTTTTCGCTTAAGGGCTCACCCAAATATTCTTTATAAAGCTTCTGGATGTATGGATTTTCATGGGATTTTCGGAGAACTTTCCCCTCGTCTTCCGCATATATCGCTTTGGTCCTGGCCTTCAATATCGAAGCGTCTCCATGATGCAGGGGTTGTCCCCCACCCCCGATGCATCCGCCCGGACAGGCCATGATCTCAATGGCGTGGTATTGCGATTTTCCTGCCTTCACATCATCAAGCAGTTTTCGCGCATTACCCAAACCGTGGGCAATCCCAATATTGATTCCAATCCCGTTAAAATCCACGGTAGCGGAGCGAATTCCCTCCATCCCCCTGAGCTGCTCAAAATCGACCGACTCCAACGATTCCCCGGTATAAAGCTCGTAGGCGGTCCGGGTAGCAGCTTCTATCACCCCACCAGTAGCTCCAAAGATGACTCCTGCACCGGTCGATTCTCCAAGGGGTGCATCAAAGTCCGTGTTTTCCAGTTTGTTCAAATCCAGGTTGGCCTGTTTGATCAGGTGTGCCAGCTCCCGGGTGGAAATGCTATAGTCCACATCGGGATTCCCGTCTACAGAGAACTCTTCCCGCTGACACTCATACTTTTTGGCCAGACAGGGCATGATGGATACCACCACCATGTCCTTGCGGTCCACTTTCACCTTCTCTGCAAAATAGCTTTTGGCAATGGATCCAAACATCTGCT
>JAGLPR010000106.1 GCA_023137255.1 Bacteroidales bacterium
TGGGGATGTGTTATCCTGATTGAGATAAAATCACTTTTTTCCGTAACAACTAGAAACTTGCAGCGATGTATACGATTGATATAAACCCGAAGCAGGATTTGATTGAATATTCCCGTGTTCAGAAAAGAATAATGTTAAATGAGTCAGACTTTAAAATCAAAAAAGATATATTCGCTCGCTAAAAATAGATATCTATGAATGCATTATCCATTACCGGAGCAACAATAGTCACTCTCGCGCTGATCTCCTACAGCATTGGTATTATATCAGAACAGGTAAAGAGAAAGATTATTCCACGCGTTTTAATTTTCATCACACTTGGAGTGGTTCTGGATGTCACCGCTACCTATTTATGATACTGGGATCAAAAAACTTCCCATTTACCATACATGGATTTATCGGATACTCAGCGCTTTTTTTGATGTTGATCGAGTTGGTAGAGATCTGGCGGGCCTATAATAAATCAGGATTAAGAGCAGATGTTCCAAAGGGATTGCATATGTACTCGAGATATGCTTATATCTGGTGGGTGGTCGCTTACATTACAGGCTCACTAATCGCTATGACCTGATATCTTTAGTCCCGGACCGGGGACAAAGGAGACTGACGGCCCAGGCTGCCCAGGATTTTGCTGAATCTGCTTTGATGCAGCAGTTGAGGGTTATGAGGAAAAAAAGGTAAATTTCCTTGCGCTAATTTTTATTTGGGCATGACAATTTTTCAACCTGTCGGCGAAAAGGGCCGGATAAGTTCGGTGGACATACTCAGAGGGGTAGCTGTGCTGGGAATTCTCACAATAAATATAGTTGGACTGGGATTGCCCGACCCGTCTTATTTTGATCCCACGGGTTATGGAGGTAGTTCAGGATGGAACCTGCGGGTATTCTTTATCAACTCCATATTTTTCGAAGGTGCGATGAGGGGAATTTTTGCTATGCTGTTCGGAGCGGGCATCATTCTGTTTATACAAATAAAGGAAGAGGCTGGAGCGGGACTGGAACTTGCTGAGATCTGGTACAGAAGGTTAATATTGCTTATAATATTCGGAGTGGCCCATTCTTATTTGTTGGTCTGGCCTGGCGAAATCCTGTTCTCCTATGGAATGATAGGACTATTATTATTTCCCTTTAGGAACAGCCGTCCACGAAACCTGATATTAATTGCCACAGGGATTTTGATGGTTGGAATGATCTTAAACTTCGGGGAGGCAAATACTGCTAAAAGGCAACAGAAAAAATATTTTAAAGCATTGGAAATGTTTAACAAAGGGGATAGTGTGCCTCATTCGACCCTTATGGATTATTATGGCTGGATCGAAAGATATGCTGTAATGAAGCCTACTGAAGAGAGACTGGAAAACAGAGTCCGGAATATGCAGGGTGGCTATTTTTCGGCTGTGAAAGAGATGGCAAAGGACAGCTACTATTTTGAGTCAGAATATCATTACAGGCATAATTATATCGACATCCTAAGCATGATGTTACTTGGAATGGCCTTGTTGAAACTTAAGGTTTTTCACGCAAAAAGATCCTTTCGGTTCTATGGTTTATTAGTACTCATTGGATATGGAATCGGCATCCCGTTAAATTATTGGGAGACAACGATATATATTGAGAGTGATTTTGATCTGATCACGTATTATGATTTACTCAGGAGTTACGATCTTGGCAGAGTGCCAGTCATGCTGGGGCATGTGGGTCTGGTCATGCTTTTCTGCAAGTCCGGGTTCTTTAAACTGCTACAGCATGCAATGTCGGCAGTGGGCAGGATGGCCCTGAGTAATTATCTGTTACAGACAATTATTGTTAATGTATTTTTTATCGGCTTTTCCCAATACGGCCGCTTGCAACGGTATGAACTATATTACATTGTTCTTGCGGTTTGGGTCTTCCAGATTATTCTAAGTTCAATTTGGCTAAAATACTTTGCCTTCGGACCATTTGAATGGCTCTGGAGAAGCCTGACCTACAGGAAATTTCAGCAATTTAAAAGATGATCTCTCCAATTATTGCTCTTTGGACCTTCCGCCTGTCCTCATGGGATCGCCTTTGTATCCCAGTTGCTCCCAGTTGAGTCTTTTTGATTCCTTTTGGGTATGGCAGGCTGTACATTTTAAGGCCTGACGGGCAGGGGCAACCATATGATTGATGGGCCAGTACATGGCAGTTTCCACAAAATCATACTGCCCTGAATAGTCCATATTGCTTTCCTCCATTCCCAATGCAGAAGCCTTGCTCCAGTCATAGGTTTTCCAGTAACCGCCTTCGCCGTACAGTTTGGGTATGATTACATAATTATGCTTCGAATCGTAAATCTGTTTGCCCCGCATGACCTTAAATGGGGATATTTTGGCCCCTTCATCTTTGATACTTCCTGTAAGTGTGTTTAACTCCAGGATTTTTTCCGGATCCATCTTGTCTCCCAGCTGGTAATAGTCAGCCTGTCCGTTGTGCCAGCTGTATACCGGAACTATATTTTTCCCCCAGGTAAAATCACCTTTCTTCTTGCTGTAGGCTGGTTTGCCAAACTCATCCGGTTCCACCTCTTTGTCCTGTCCGGCGGTGGACCAGTCCCACCAGGTTATGGTGGGTTCTTTGCGGGCAAAGGAGGGGATGTGACAGGTTTCGCAGGCCACGGAGCTGACGTGATCGTTCACTATCTTTTTTAAGTGGGGCTTTTCATCGTGGCAGTCCAGGCACGATATATGGTTGGTACCGGTTGCCATGGATCCGTGACTGGCTCCGAGAATGAGGTGGTTTTCCCCGGCGTGACAATCGGAACAGGAAAAACCAAGCTGGCCCATGTGAACGTCCAGGGTGGGTGAAGGATTTAACATGCTTCCGTCCAGATCTCCATGTTTTACTCCGGTTCCTCCGCCTCCGTTAAAATGACATATGGCGCAATTATTAATAGTGGTTCTGCCCACACTTTGTGCCACCTTAACAAGGTCGACCGAGGGATCTGGCATTCCCGCACCGGTGGGTACTTTCTTATAGGTCCCGGTCTGGTCGTGACAGATCAGGCAGTCAATGTTGTTTCCGTCTGTAAAGTCAAAAGTTTCATCCTTCCATCCAAAACCGATATGACAACTGGTGCATCGCGGCCAGTTCGAGGTAACAGCAATGCAGTAGTTATTGATGCTGTGTTGCTTCCCGGACCAGGTCCAGTGACTGGTTTTCATGATATCCTTGTCAATGTCCTCATGGCAAAGCAGACAGGTTTCTGTCACCTCCCGGGGAGAGGAAAAGGGACCTTCTATAAATTCTGCATGGTCCTCCTGTGCGTATATGTACGAACCGAAGAAAAAAGCGATGATTAAGGTTGTGGTAGTTTTCATGATACATATTATTGGGATATATAAATGTACTCATTTCCGGACCAGTTCCCGGTATTCAATGCTCATTATGTTCTGATATTGATGATTCAGCAATACAAATTCATGCAATGGAATGCAACCTTAAAGAGGAAAATGGAGTAAAACATAATATTGGAAAGCCGTGAGAATGGATTAGCAGGGTGCATTTAGGAATTGAATTTGTCAGACCCATGTAGATCTTTGGATCTTCTGGGTTTGGTATCTTATTTATGTGGATAGAGTTAAGGAAAAGTCTTGTTCATTCAATGAAATGATCCATCACCAGGAAAGGGTGGATGTCTATAAGACGGTGCGGCTGCTGATAAGGGACATTTGAACTTATTTGGAAATAAATTCATTTATGGAAACACGGGCAATACTGTTGCATATCGCCCTTTTGATATTGTTTCCCTTCCTGGGAAGAGGACAGAATTGTGCCACTCTCTCCAAGGCCAATACTATGGTCCCCGACAAGTTTTGTTCACCGGTCCATGTGAACTGGGATATCACCTATGTGGGAGTGACCAATGAGGGGACCCTCGTTGAGATTCTCTATGATTGGGATGACGGATCGACCGAAACGGTCATAGCCACAGAGACTGTTGCAGGCACTTTTACTGCAAATGCCGAACACAATTACATCTCCCAGGACGACAGGTGCAACCACCATCCGCTGGCCACACTGGTGGTAAACGGTGTGGTTTGTACCTCTTCGGAACAGGAGCAGATCGTGACCATTTGGGATACAGACAATGAAAATGGGGGAGAAGTAGAAGCCGAGCCCAATGTTTACCCGGTTTGCATCGGGGATGGTGCCACCATGCGCTTTGATGACGGGACCCTGTTCAATTGTGTTCCCCCCCAGGAGAACGATGTGCCCAACGAGGATACCCGTTGGATCCAGTGGGTCTATGGCACAAGGAACACTATGTCCTCCTTAACCCCGGTGAGTGTGGAAGGATATACCGGGCCGTGGGAGTGGGAGGGACCGGTTATCACCCTTACCGGGCCGGTACATGGTTCCAATGAGCAGAGCCTCTTCATTACTGTGGCCGCTGATAACCAGATCGGAGATGAATTTGAAGTGGAACTCAGGTACTGGAATTACTGCAATAAATATACAGATGACGCCGACCCGGTCATCGACAGGTCGGTGATCCGGATCGTAGACCTGCCCGATGCTACCATCACTCCGGCTGGTCCCCTGTGTGAGTTCAATCCCTCCATTACATTGGTGGCCGCCACCGGGGGAGGTACCTGGAGCGGTAACGGTATTGTCGATGCTGCCTCTGGTGAGTTTGATCCTTACGTGGCGGGAGCCGGGACTCACAGGATCAAATATGAGATCACCAATAGCGATGGTTGTTCTGCAGCCGACTCCATAGAGATCGTGGTGAGAGATGCCCCAGACGCAGCCATTACCCCGGTGGATCCCTTCTGCTTAAATGATGTTCCCTACGACCTGGAAGCCATTCCCCCGGCAGGGACCTGGTCTGGGAACGGTATCACCAATGTGAATACCGGCACTTTTAACCCTGCTGTTGCCGGAGTGGGGGCCCATGACATTGTCTTTACCACGGCGGTAGATGCATTTGGTTGTTTCGGTGTCGATTCGGCAGTGATTACGGTGGTGAACCTTCCCTTTGCCGAAATACTCACCCCAGATTCGGCCTGGTGCCAGCTGGCCAACAACCAGTCTCTCGCCGAAATTGCGATTACCGGTTCCGATGCCTCCACGTTTGACCTGGTGTTTGAAATCGGGGGGACTCTTGACACGATCTTTAACCTTCCTTCCGGTACCTTCACCCTTAGCCTGAATAGTCAGCCGGGTCGCAATGAATATGTGCTCAGGAAGGTGATCGAGCATCATGGAGCCAATTCCTGCGAAACCGACCTGAACGACCGCCTGATCATGGATGTTTATCCCCTTCCCGATATGACGCTCACTATCAGCAATGACGGCTGGTGCAGCCCGGTGGATGTGGAATTTACTGCGACCGGGGGATATTTCAGATATTACTGGGATTTTGGTGACGGGCAGATCGAACTGACCAATTCGTCCATTCGCCAGCATACTTATACCATTCCCGAACCCATTATGGAAACAGAGAGGTCCTTTACCTATAGACTGGGTATTGAGACCAGCCATGGGTGCAGCGATACAACCACTGGTTCCCTAACCATTTACCCCCAACCCGAAGCTGATTTCTTTGTCAACCCCGAGGTACAGGACTATCCCGCATCAACGGTCACCCTGGTCAACCTCTCAAGCAGTGGAGAGTGGTCCTATCTTTGGGAGTTCGGCGACGGGGACTCCGACACGGTCGAAGAACCCGGACAGCACGAGTACGGAACCTATGGTGCCTTCGACATCTCGCTGGCAACCTATAGTGAACACTGCAGCGACAACGCTGTAAAAACGGTTACGATCATGCCACCCTCACCGGTGGCCAGTTTTGAACACAGCCCAACGGGATGCCCGCCGCTGGAGGTCAATTTCTTCAATCACAGCGAATATGCCGACTCCTATATATGGGATTTCGACGACGGTACTTTCTCTACCGAGCCCAATCCCTCGCATGTTTTCTACCAGAGTAAGGAGTATCATGTGAAACTGATTGCTATTGGTTTGGCGGGATCAGATACTACTGAGCAGATTGTTTACATCGCCGCTAATCCGAAGGCGCTGTTCACAGCGTATCCCACCGAAGCAACCACTCTGAAACAGCTCTTCAAGTTCATCAACAACTCTATCGACGCTGTTTCCTACCTGTGGGATTTCGGGGACGGGAACACCTCGACTGATGAAAATCCGTCTCACACCTACGAAAAAGGCGGAGTGTATACGATAACTCTTGTGGCATGGAGTGAAGATGATTGTGTAGATACTCTTGTACAGGAATCGCTGATCAGGGTAGTTGCAGGTGAAGGGGAAACAAATTTCCCCAATGCTTTTGTCTGGAATGGCTCCGGTCCCACCGGAGGGTACTGGGAGGAAGGCACCATCGACAATACGGTTTTCCATCCTCATATGGAAAACGTCATTGAAATGCGTATGATCATTTACAACCGCTGGGGCGAGAAGCTATATGAATCCAACGAGGTCCATATCGGGTGGGACGGTTACCTGAACTCGGAACAACTGGCCATCGAGGGGGTCTATGTCTACAAATGTTGGGTAACCTATTACAGCGGCCAGCAGGAGATCCTTACCGGTGATGTAACCTTCCTGCATTAGTGCAAATTCCGGTCGGAGTGAGCACCTCATGCCTGAACTTGCTGAGCCTGTCCATACGTAATCGAGTGACCCATCTCATTGTGTAAATGTTTAGTATTAAGCAAAAAGAGGCTTTCCATTCCTTCTAAGTTCTGCCTGCCCAATCATGGGTCAACAAATTATAAGTTTCATACGTCTCATTTACAACTAAAACTCCCAAAAATATTGTGTTATGAAAAAGAACCTTTTAGCATTAGTTGTATTGGTCCTGGTTTTCGCGTCGGGTAGTTTATATGCTCAGAAGAACACGGACATTGAAAAGAACAAGGATTTCATTGAAGTCTTCACTAAGGATTTCTGGAACAAGCAGAACATAGCTGCTTTCGAAACGTATTTCACCAGCGACTACATCTACCACAATGCTGAGGGGGATATGAATGCCGAGCAGTATAAAGGACTTTGTCAAGCATACTTATCCGCCTTCCCGGACTTGCACATCACGACTGACTACCTTGTAGCCGAAGGAGACAGGGTGGTTAAGGTCTGGACAGCGCACTCCACGCACACGAGCGATTTCATGGGGATTCCTGCCTCAGGCAAATCAATCGTGATCAAGGGGATCGAGATGTTCCGCATTGCGGACGGAAAGATTGCAGAGCTCTGGGCATGCATGGATAATCTGGGCATGTTGCAGCAACTCGGCGTCATCCCTCCAATGGGTGAATGAGATTGGGAATGGAAACCTACTTTAAGGACCTAACGGCAACTTCTTTAAAGTAAACGGTCGATTTTTCGTCGTGATTTTGTAATCCCATGTAGCCGGATGCGGGTCTGGGTCCCCTGTCTGGTTCGAAATCTCTCGTTTTGGCCGGTACCTCATCTCCTTCTGTAAACCTGGTTACCAGGGTACCATTCAGGTGGACAATGGTAGTTAAACCATCCAGTTTGATTTCCATGGTATTCCATTCACCGGGTTTATTTTGAGGATGGGCTTTGGCTTTGGTCAGGGAATACAACACCCCGGAACAATGGAATTCGCCACCTACATGTCTTGTTCCATTGTCTATCTGGACTTCATATCCGGCATTGACTGCTGCCATTGCGTCTGCAGGTTTCTCAGGTAACCTGATAAATACCCCTGAATTGCTGTCGTTATCCTTTACCTTGAAGACCACTTTGAACTCCACATCGCTGAATTTTTCAGCCGGAAAGAGTATCATCCCCATTCCTCCAACCGTTTTCAATAGTCCGTCTTCAACTACAAATTCTCCTGGACCTACCTGTTCCCAGCCCGATAAGTTCGTTCCATTGAAAAGTTGCTTCCATTCCTGGGCGTGGATTGAATTTACTACCAATAGAAAAAGGAGTAGAAATAGTGCGTTCCTGGGTTTCATTTTAGTAAGTTTTAGTGACCTGCTTTCTCACAACAATGCTGCAAAGAAGAGAGGTTCGGTTAGTTGTGACAAGTTAGTGATTAATTGCACCTCAGGCAATTTTTCATAGGGTCCCTGTTATCGAGCTTCTATATGTATTTGCATATAGATCGGGTGAAAATCATGAAAAATATATGCTAATACATATAAAAAGATTATATTGCATAAAATTATATTTATTTACATATAATGAAATCACTGGATGAATTTGTAAAAGCACGTCGGACAGAGGTCAATCTCAGCCAGGAGGAGTTTGCCGACAAAGTGGGGGTGGCCCTCACAGTCATCAGGAAAATCGAGCAGGGAAAGACCAACCTGAATCTCGATAAGGTCAACCTGGTGCTCTCCATGTTTGGCCATGTACTGGCCCCGGTTGAGATCGGGCAGGTGAATCAAATTATAATTGAACAATGATGAGATCGGCCGAAATTTACTATAAAGAGCTCCTGGCTGGGCTCCTGACAGAAACGGACGATGGGGAGTACCATTTCCAGTACGATCCCGCTTATACAGAAAAGTATCCAGAAAGCCCTATTTCATTTTCCTTTCCTGTTGGGAAAGGTCTCTTTCGCTCCAATCGTTTATTCCCGTTTTTCGAGGGTCTGATTCCGGAAGGATGGTTACTCGATATCGCATCCAGGAACTGGAAGATAAGTATCAATGACAGGATGGGTCTTTTGCTGGCTTGTTGCAGGGATTGTATTGGTGCGGTTAGCGTGATACCAAAAACTGAATAGCATGCAAAGGCGGTGTTTACATTGTTTAGAGGAGCTTTCAGAGCAAGGTGATTTCCATGCTTCCTGCAGCCGGAAATTCTTTGGAACCCCATATGCACCTGTGATCCCTTATTCACTCGATCAGATGGCCGACCTGGCGAAGCATGTGGTAGAGCGTAGTGTGTCTGTCCCTGGATTCCAGCCGAAACTCTCCATGTCGCTGGTGCGGGAGGTGAAAGACAGGGGACGATTCAGGCTAACGGTAGTTGGTGCGCTTGGGGGAAACTATATTTTTAAACCACCAGTGAAAGAGTACCCGGAATTACCCCAGAATGAGCATGTAACCATGATAATGGCAAGGCTATTTGGGATTAAAACGGTCCCATCAAGTTTGGTGCGTCTACAGTCCGGGGAGCTCTCCTATATTACCCGGAGGGTCGACCGGTCAACAGATGGAAAAAAGATCCATATGTTGGATATGTTCCAGGTACTCGAAGCCTATGATAAGTACAGGGGCTCCTATGAGAAAATAGGGAAAGCCCTTGGAAGGTATTCAAGCAACAGCATGCTTGACAAACTATTGTTTTTTGAGCTCCTGGTTTTCAGCTACCTGACTGGTAATACAGATATGCATCTGAAGAATTTTTCAATGATCGAGTCAAATTCAGGCTGGATCCTTGCCCCTGCATATGACCTTTTGAATGTAATGCTTGTAATTCCTTCCGAACGGGAGGAGATGGCGCTTTCCCTGTCAGGAAGGAAGTCGAAACTGACCAGGAAATCCTTCGATCGGTTTGGCTATGAAATGCAGTTAAATGAAAAGCAGGTAGGGAGCGTGTACAACAGATTTGCAAGGAAAATGGAGGCTGCTCTGGACCTTCTCGACCGTTCCTTCCTTACTGAACAGATGAGGGATCTTTACCGCTCTGTACTGGAAATAAGAGGTAAAACAATTGGTTTATAGAGGTAACTATGGAAAAAAAACGGGCCAGTTTCCTGGAAGGAACCATTTCAATATTCGTAAACATTGCTTTGTTTGCCTTTAAATTCTGGGCAGGGGTGGTTTCAGGATCCATTGCTCTTACTGCGGATGCGTGGCATACCTTATCAGATTCAATAAGTTCTCTGGTAGTGATTTTCGGGGCAAAGTTTGCCTCAAAAAAGGCCGATAAAGACCATCCGTTCGGACATGGCAGGTGGGAGCTAATTTCATCTATTATTATTGCCGTTTTTCTTATGGTAATTGGATTTGGATTCATCTCCGATTCGGTATCACATTTGAATACAAAAGAGTCTGCCAATTTTGGAACCTTTGCTATTGTTGTTACCATCGCATCAATCGTTTCCAAAGAGCTTCTGGCCCAATATGCATTTTTCCTGGGGAAGAAATCGGGGAGCTCAATAGTGAAAGCCGATGGGTGGCATCATCGGACAGATGCTTTATCGTCACTGGTAATTCTGATTGGTATTCTTTTTAAAAACCAGTTCTGGTGGATCGATAGCGCCCTGGGCATTGTGGTCTCATTATTGATTTTCTACACTGCCTATAAAATATTGATGGAATCGGTCAATAAGATTCTTGGTGAGGAGCCCGGGGCAGAGCTCATTGAGGAAGTCAGGTCTCTTATCCGCTCCCTGTACAATTACGACCTGTATCCCCATCATTTTCACATGCACAACTACATCTCTTCTAAAGAATTGACATTCCATATCAAGATTGAAAATGATATTTCGGTGGAGGAGGGGCATGCGATCGCCACAGCCATAGAGGAGCTGGTTGATGAGAAATTATGTTTAAGGTCGACGATTCACATTGAGCCCATCCATTATAAGCACAAGCATGACTAAGAAGGTGTTCAGATGCACCGATTATTATACCTTGGTTCTACTTAAAAAATTTCTGTATCTTTCTTTCAGAGCTTACTTATCCACCAATCTGCAATCTATGAAAAGGACTTTCTACCTTCTGATCCTTATTTTCCTGGTTTTCTTCGCCATCTCTTTTTTAACGAATATCCTTGGTTCCATCAACCCGAATGTGAGTGATAGTTATGCGCTATCCGGCACCTTAACCGGAATGCTCCCTTTTTCGTTTTTCATTGCGTATGCTTTGATGTCCATTCCTTCGGGAATGATCGTTCAGAAGTATGGGGAGAAAAGAAGCCTGATCGTGGCCTGGATTCTCGCTTTTGCTGGTGCTATGCTATTTTCAACTGTTCCGGTGTTCCCGGTATTTCTGGGTTCACTGTTTTTGATTGGTTGTGGCATGGCTCTGCTTCAGGTGGCACTCTATCCTCTCCTTCGGGTAGTTGGAGGCGAGGAGCACTTTGCCTTTAATTCTGTCATCGCCCAACTGGTTTTTGGCGCCGCCTCTTTTTTAAGTCCGTTTGTTTACTCTTACCTGGTGACGCACCTAGCTGAACCTGGACCTTATGAAGGGTTTGTTCTGAGACTGATCTCAAACTTAACCCCCGATAAATTGCCCTGGGTCTCTATCTACCTGGTGTTTTCATTGGTAAGTTTAGTGATGCTGCTTGTGATCCTTTCATCAAAGTTTCCTGTGGTTGTACGGAAGGAGGATGAAGTAGTGGGAGCCTGGGAAACACATCTTCAGCTGTTCAGAAAGCGAGTGGTCATTCTGTTTTTCCTGGGGATTTTCGCCTATGTGGGTGCTGAACAGGGTATTGCCAACTGGATTTCAGAATTCCTGCGCACTTACCACGGGCTCAGGCCGGAGGTGGAGGGAGCCAGAACGGTTGGCTTGTTCTGGGGGATGATGACTGTGGGTTGTTTCCTGGGGCTTGGACTGTTAAAGCTGATGGATAGCAAGCTTGTGCTGGGGATTTTTACCTCAGCTGCGCTGATCATCTTGACTGCCACTCTGTTTGGGAGTGAAAAATTTGCTGTATTTGGATTTGCAGCGCTGGGCTTCTGCCTTTCGGTCATGTATGCCATCATTTTTTCACTGGCACTGAACAGCATCACCAAGTACCATGGTTCGTTTGCCGGAATTCTCTGTACGGCCATTGCGGGAGGAGCCATCTTCTCTCTGCTGATCGGGAGACTGAAAGATATGATGGGATTGCAACTGGGAATGGTTCTTTTATACCTTCCTCTGGCCTATATTCTGAGCATTGCTTTCTGGGCCAAACCCATCGTGAAGAATAAAACCGTTCTGAAAGCAAACGCCGATTAGTACTATAAAAAAGATGATAGGTATAAAAAGCACAACAACTTTGAGAAAGCTATCCAGTTTGTGAAAAGAGAATACAGGGATGGCTGGGGTGTCATGAGCCTTTGATCACTTCACTTCCGCTTTGATTGAGGCAATTCTACTTTGTAGAGTATTTGGCCATCAATTCTTCTTAACCAGGTGGTAAAGGACCGCTGGTTCTCTTCCAGCAGTATGATCCGTGCTCCGTTCAGTGGAAGGTCGCCATAGCTGTTCCCACCTGAGAAGTATCCATAGCAGAGGGCAATGTTATACAGTTGCGCCACATAGTTGTTGTTGTGGTCATGACCCACAAAGGTTCCCAGGACGTTTCCCTGAAGTACCAAAGCGGCAAACATGCCCGTGTTAATTTTGGGCGAACACTCCTCTTCCATTCGTATTCCGTTTTGGTATTCTCCCTGGTCAAATGCCTGCCTGTATTCGGGAATGGGAATATGAAAGAAGAGTAAAGACTGAACATCCTGGTTTTTAGCCAACCAGCTTTGGTTGGTCCTGGCAAACCAACTGATCTGTGATCGGTCAAACCAACCATATCCATTTATCCCTTTATCTTTGGCCAGTGAATAGGATCTGGAGTCCATGCAGTAGAGTAGTTTTTCGACCTCTCCTTTCTGGTTATAAACTGGCAATCCGTAGTTTCCGGTTCCTTTCACTTCCTCTCCACCTTCATCAGATATCACACAAAAAGGACGGTTCGACAGATATTCCAGTAACTCCTGCCGGGTGACCTTTGCTTCATCATCATGATTTCCAAAAGCAATCGCATAGGGAGTTTGGTATTCAATAAACAGGTCCGTGATTATTTCCCAGCTCTCTTTGGTGGGCCAGTTTTTCCCACGCCCGGTTACAATATCTCCTGTCAGAATAACCAGGTCAGGCTTCTCTGCATCCATAACAGCCCTGATGTTCTCAATTACCTCAGGCGACCTTTCTCCTCCTTTGTAGAAGTGGGTGTCGGTAAACTGAACGATCTTAAATTGCCTGTTGCTGTTGAAATGTAATGTGTTCTCCTGGGCTGAGAGGCTCAGGGTGAAGAGTTGTATAATTATGAGGGATGCTACAAATGTAAAGAGCCGGTGAAAGTTTTTCATTTTGATGCTTATTTGCCACTAAAGTATTGGATTTTTACTTCTCTGTCAGAAATTCTTATTTTGTACATCGAAGATGATACAAGGGAATGAATAAGAAACTTTAAAAAACCTGATCATGAGAAGATGCCTGGTACCCGGAGTAAAGTGCCTTATGTTGCTTACACTTATAATGTCTACCTCGTGCAAGGAGGAGGATGAGGATAATACACTCTACCCGGAGGTGGATCCTTTCGAGATGCTGGTGGTGGCTCAGAATGTTACTGTAAAGCTGATGAACGGAAATCCGGATCTGAGAGTGAATGGATCGGGAGATCTTTCCAGTGTTCAGCTTGTTGTATCTGACGGGATTCTGACTGTTGCCCTGCCTAATCCGGGTACGGCTCAGAATGTGGTTGTTGAAATATATCATAACGATATGGTTTCAGTGAGCTGCACACAAAATGGCTTATTGAACTTTGCCTCCGACTTTAGCACATCGTCCCATACCCTGACCATCACCGGCTACAATACAGCTGCCATCTATTCGTACTACACAATTTTCGTGGATACGCTGGACATCAGATTAAGTGATGACACTTTTCTGGGTTTCAGTAATGTTGAGGTCAGCAAGAGTAAACTCACCCAGTGGAGCGGGACCCTTTGCTTTCTGGAAGGTACAGCTACCGACCAGGTCATTGAAATGGCGGACGCTTGTTATTATAACCTGGAAGATACGGATTCGGGGTGGCCTTTTGCCGGACCACTTAGAGCGGAAAATACATGGGTGAACCTGAGAAATGGTGCCAGCGCCTGGGTGCATGCCACCTCTTACCTGAATGCCGTGGGCACTACCGGCAGCCTTATCTATTACAAAGGCGATCCTGCCACCATTGAAGAGGACATGACCAATGGTGCAGAGCTGATCCAGAAAAATGAATGACCTAAGCTGGTACTAAGAGTATCCACAGGTTCAACTGTTTCCGCCAGGTGCTAGCCCGGAAGATTTAGTCGTTTTAGGAACTCTGCATAGCGGGGATCGTCGCGCAGCGCGCTGAATTCGGGCATCACTGCCGTCCAGGCGGCCCATGAATGATGAGGTTCGTAGTCCAGCCATTTGAAGGCTTCATCGTAATGACCCAGAGCAGCATTCAAAGTGGCCCTTCCAATGGCAGTAAAAGGAATGACAGGGGCCTGTTCCAGTTCTTTCAGGATCTTTTCTGCTTCATCAACCCGTCCGATCGATGCATAGGTGCGACCCAGGCACCAGCTCCATAAGGGGATCATTTCAGCAACCGTTTTATGGGCTTCAATGGCTTCGTCCACTTTACCCATCTCCAGGTAGGCCATGCCCAGTACATAATACCCCACTACATAATCTTCCTGGATTTCAAAGGCTTCAAGTGCAGTTTCAACCGCTTTTTCATGCTGCCCGTCAAAGGTATAAAGTGCTGCCAGCCATGCGGTATGCAGCGGATTAAACGGATCAAACTTCTGGGCAAGTT
Source organism: Bacteroidales bacterium (assembly GCA_023137255.1). Lineage (GTDB taxonomy): Bacteria > Bacteroidota > Bacteroidia > Bacteroidales. The sequence goes on from JAGLPR010000106.1 coordinate 14,526, forward strand.
TGTGCTCAATGATGGCTTCGTCCATTCTGCCCCAGAGGTAGAGGGCCCATGAATAGTGGTAGTGTGTTAATGCCAGGTTAGGGTTCAGTTCCAGTGCTTTCAGGAAGTACTGTTCTGCTTTCTCGAATTTCCAGAGTTTGTAGAGGTATACTTCAGCCATGGCTGAATAGATCTCGGCCATGGTCGTGTCCAGTTTAATGGCCTGCATAGCTGCAGCCTCAGCTTTATCCAGGGCATCTCCCGGATCCAGCGGACCGTGGGCGATCTCCTGGTAGGCTATGGAGAGGCCTGCATAGGCAAATGGTTCGCCAGGATCGATTTCAATCGCCTTGTGGAATTGCTCCAGTCCCTTTTCGACCGATCCGGGTGTGAGCTGGTTCAGGAGATACATTCCCCGTAGGTAAGCTTTGTAGGCTTCGGGATTGATTGTACGGGCCAGGGGTATTTTTTCAATATCCTCTGTGCTCATTTCAAGATTCATTTTCCCCGCTATCTGTTCGGCAATGTTACTGTGAAGCTTCAGAATATTTGTGAAATCACTGGAACACGATTGCGCCCAAACCACTGTTTCCTGGGGGAAAACTTCGATCAGCCTGAGCTGAAGAGTCACCGAATCGGCGGTTCCCATCACTGAGGCTTCCACCAGGTATTCAACATCGATCTCTTTGGCCAGTTCAGGCATGGTTTTGTTATAATTCTTAAAAGCATTTACGGTTCTTCTGGAGATGATTCGCAGTGGCTTTACCTGGCTGATCTTGGATAGCTCATTGATTAGTGTCTCATGCTGACCGGAGACCAGCCAGTCCTGTTCAGAATCGCCTGTGAAATTGGTGAACGGTAGGACAGCCAGGGAAACCTCTGTGTTGGCACTACGCATTAGTAAATCGATATTTGAGTATTCCCCCAATTTCATTTCCGGATCACTGCCTTCGTGCCTGTAAACAAATCTGACCGCTGTAAAAACAAGAAGGAGAAGCACAATGGTACCGGGGATGGAAAACCAGGGACGCTTCATCAGAATCCGGATCAGCCGCTTGTCCTTGGTTTCCTCCTTTTCCCGGTCCCTGCTGATATACCAGGTAAGGAATATAGCTAAGGGCAGGCCAATGATCATGATGATCAGCAGAATATCTCTGAACCTTTCAGTGAGACTGTAATTGTTTATAAAATATTCGGTCATCTCAAGCACAATCCAGGCAGCGCTTATGTAAACCAGGAAGGTTTGTGCCAGCGGATTTGAAATGAAACTGTTAAAGTTTTTCTTGTCTGCCATTTGAAAAGTCATTGGGTCATGCAGAATGCACATGCACAACGGTTTGAATGATTAAAATTAAGCTATTGATGGTAGAATGTCAAGTCAGGCAAAATGTTGGACATACCCCAAAAAATTCCTTTGACTCCTCAGGATAGTTTGCTGTACCTGGATTTCCGTAAATCGACAAGTGATAAGCAATAAAAAATGGGGATACTTTCTCAGGAATTTGCTCAACTGAGTAGTATATGAAAACTGGGTTGTCCATTTCGGAAAATCCGGAAGTCACAAACTTGTGAGTTTTTCCCAATGTGTGACTTCTAACTTCATTTGCATATGCTTAGTTGTTATTATAATAAATTGCATAACAGTGTTATATAAGGATGGGGAAGATGTGTAATCATTATTCATGAGTCACCACCCTGTGAAGAAGTCACCACATTGTGACTTGCCAAACATCCGAAAATGGGGTGTAGGCAGGAGGCCTGAAAGTGACACCGCATGTGTTCCGATGCAGCTCAAAATGTGGTATGTGCAAAGGCTGGAGTGGCTTCCCCCTATTTGGGAGCCACGGCATTATTTGACTCATATTCAGCAAGGTTGTAACTTGCCTGTGACCAACTTAATCCTACATGCCTGATAGCCCAAACAAACTATCGCAGTTCTGGAAGGAGTTGAAGCGCAGGAAGGTCACTCGTGTGATCTCGATCTATGCGGCAGCGGCATTTGTAATTCTCGAGTTGACCGACATAGTGGCACCCTCCCTTAGATTGCCCGGCTGGACCCTGAATTTTGTCATCATCCTGATCGCTCTGGGCTTTATCCTTGTAACCATACTTTCGTGGATCTATGATATCGACCCTGAGGGGGGCCTGGTTAGGACCGAACCGGCCCACCAGGTGAAAACGGATGAGGTGCAGGTGAGTTCAAACAGTTGGAAGATCGCCACCTACTTCAGTTTTGTGGTGATTGCGGCTTTGATTGTCCTGAACATCCTCCCCAGAAGTGGCAGATTCACAGGTGAGATCAGCCTGGATAAATCGATCGCCGTCCTCCCGTTCGTCAATGATAGTCCCAACGAAGAGAAGATGTATTTCATTAACGGAACCATGGAGGCGATCCTGAACAACCTCTGTAAGATAGAGGACCTCAGGGTGGTATCCCGTACTTCTGTGGAGCAGTACAGGAACAACCCGAAACCCCTGTCCGAGATTTCGAAAGAGATGAATGTGAGCTACATCCTGGAGGGAAGTGGACAGAAGGTGGGGGACAGGGTACTGCTCACCATCCAGTTGCTCGACGGGATCCATGACCAGCATCTGTGGTCCAGGCAGTATGACCGGGCGATCAGGAAGGTGCAGGATTTGATCGATATCCAGAGCGAAGTGGCCCAGCTGGTCGCTGAAGAGATTGAAGTGATCATTACCCCGGAGGAGAAACAGCTCATTGAGAAAACACCCACCACCAGCCTGACTGCCTATGATCTCTATCAGAGAGGAAGGGAGGAGCATTTCAAATACTGGAATAATATCAATAATAAGGAGGCGCTTCAGGTAGCCGAAGATTTCTATTTTAAGGCCCTGGAGTATGATTCCACTTTCGCACTGGCCTATACCGGATTGGCCTGGGTGTACCGCAATAAGAATTATTGGAAGGAAATTTTCTCCGAAAGCTTCCTCGACTCCGGCCTGGTTCTTACAGATATCTCACTTTCCTATGACGAACAGCTGGCAGATGCCTACCTGTTCAGGGGAAGGTACTACCGTGCCATCGGCAACACGGAACAGGCACTGAAAGCGTATGATAAGGCCATCCGGTACAATCCGAATGATTATATGGGTTATTATTACAAAGGTGTGGCCTGTTGCAATGAGGATATTATTAAGTGCATTGAGAACATTGAGCAGTCCGCTTCTATTGACAGGGGAATCCTGGCTGCCTATTTCACGATACTTGGCATGATATACAGAAACGTCGGTTTCCCGGAAAAAGCTAGGGATTACTGGCAGGATGCCCTGAAGCTGAATGGCGATTCGGCAGCTTATTACCTGTTGCTGTCCGACATCGAAATATACCAGAATAATCACATCAGGGCCGTAGAGTTTTATAACCGGGCCATGGCCATTGATTCCACAAAGAGCTATGTGGATTTGATCGGTTATGTGTTGTATGGAAAGTGTGATGTGTCCGCCTCTTTTCTTCTGTTTGACCGTGAGGAAGCACTGGCTTATGCTGAAAAATACCTGGAGAGGGTTAGGGTCCATGGAGAGTTTGGACTGGCCAACATGCACCGGGTAGGATACGCCAAAGGGATCAATGGTTACCAGGAGGAGGCTGATTCCTATTTCGAAATGCAGCTGGAGTTCTGCAATAAGCAGAATCAACTGGGCCGGGTCTGGTCGGAACAGTTGTTTACCTATTACGATCTGGCTGCCATGGCTGCCTTCCGGGGAGAGACAGAACAGGCATATAAGCATCTCAGGAGGTTTAATCAAAGAAAGATCATGCATATGTGGATGGTCTGGAATATCAAAAATGATCCGCTATTTGATGGAATCAGGCACCAAGCCGACTTTCAGCAGATCGTGAGGCATATGGAAGCCAAATACCAGGCCGAACATGAACGGGTGCAGAAGTGGCTGGTTCAACGTACTAACCACAGGTGATTAACATGGGAAGGTTGTCACTCTTGTGATGTTTCCGGTCTGCTCCTAATTTTTACGGGACTGACGGATCCATTGCCTGGGGTTTACCCGGATGGGACCGGTGATCAGTTCGGGCCGGTTGTAGGAGTAGAAGAAAGAATCATACGATCCGGGATATTGTTGTGGCAGAAGGAAGGCTTTCTGAAATTGGCCCTCGCTGTTCAGGTAGCTAATGTACGGCTTGGTATATCGTCCATCGTACCTCCTGCTGCTGAATACAATCCATCTGTTATTCGATGACCAGGTATGGTAACTTTCGGTATCATCTGAATTAACATAAGCTGGTATCTCAGCCTGACCGGAACTCAGATTGATCAGACAGAGGTCTGCTTCTTTGTGCCAGATGGTAAAGGTGCCATAATCGTGGAGGGTGCATAAAAGATATTTCCCGTTCGGGGATATCCGGGGGAAAGAGGCACTCTGCACCTGTTGTGAAGCCAGGTAAGGTAGACCGGTTCTGTTTCACCAAACTCTTCCGTCACTGGATCAAAGGCAATGCGGTATATATCGTATCTGATTGAATCAAAAGAGGTCATTTCATCGGCTTCTGACCTGCTGAAATAGAGAGAAGTGCCATCGGGCGACCAGCTGGGATAGGTTTCCATATACCGATCTCCCTTTGTCCCCGGTACATGGGTAACTTTTTTATTAGCAACATTGTATATGATCAGATCGGACTGTCTGTCCAGCACCTCGATGGATTTTTCAGGACTGGCATGAAAATACTGTTCTATTCTGTTGGTCGAAAATGCAATATATTCTCCCGATGGATGCCAGGCGGGGTAGACCCCTGCGGAGAGCGTCTCTTCCCTTTTAAGATCAACTTTCTCAATATCATCGCCCTTCTTGATCATTGTCCCTCCGACTGAACCTCTTATATGAAATAGCATATTCTCGCTGCTCCCATTACTGAATGAGTGACAATTCACACAGTTGTCCTCGATATACCGGTTTTCGATCACGTGCTTTTCTCTGAAGGAGGTCAGGTCACGCTGGTATAACCCCATGGAGGACCAGGTCTCATAACCTGGTGGAATAAGCCTGTATACCAGGTAGGGATCGATCGGTTCACTGGCCACCTGCATCTGGAATGGCACGAAACCTGACCATTGCCTTTGGGTTCTTTTGAAAATCTTTACCGAAATCTGCGATCCCTGGTTAGCCGATATAAACCTGTTCCATTTGCCGGCAGGAATCCTGAATGTTCTCTTTTTTGCCCGGAGTTTGATAGTTGTCCCGTTATCGCCTTCAAACAAAGCAAAAAAAGTCTCTCCATCTTCAATCACTTCGAAGTTGAGTGGCGCGATATTCACAGGTATGGTGATGCCTGTGTAGTCAGGAAAGATGACCGGCTTCTGGTTCAGACCGATCATCTGTCCGGTCGCAAGAGGTGCGGGTCCGTCACAGCCGCACATTGCGATCATGCATGCCAGCAGCAATGGCCGGTAACCGTATTTCATGCTCATCTGTTTGGTAATGAATTAAAATTCAGGTGAAACCAGAATGAATGTTTATACATAGGATAGAGCATTCGGGCTGCCTCGTCCCGATTCCTGTACTGGCGCAAAATCCTGGTATATTCATCGAATCGCATTTTGGTGGCCGGGGATACCTTTATGTCTGAGAGTTGGTCTTCCCGGTGGGTTATCTGAAAGACCAGCAGGCTTTCATCAAGCAATGTGGGCAACCTGCCTTCATGCGTTTCAAGATAGCCCGGAAGAAAGGGTGCGATCTTATCCACCTCCTTTTCGAGCAGGTAGAGTGCCATCAGGTATTCAAGCGCCGGGCGGTTGGAAGGATTGTTGGCCAGTACCGATCTAAGATTCTCTTCCAGGTCTGCGCCCTCAGAAAAGAAATCGTGTTTTATTCGGGCATTCAACCTGGGTCCAAGCTCCGGATCATTCTCAATGGCTCCCCGGTTGTAAAGAAATGCAGAGTAATGGTCTGCCATCTTCTTTTGAAACAATGCACCTCCCAGATAATCGATATACTTCTCTGCAACCTTGAAATTCCCCCTGACCAGTTCGGTCTGAATGAGTCTAAGGAGGTTACGTTGGGTAAAACCATCTGTAATCAACGATTCAAAAGCCCAATGGTGGGCCTCATTCACAAAATGAATCGTCCAGAAAAAGTCACTACCCCGGCGAAGGATCTCACTTTTTTCCTCCCACTCAAAACACAATCCCCTTCTTCCAAAGCCCTGGGGGTATTGAAACAATGCCTCACAGAGCATGCCCCTTTTCACAAGAGCCAGATTGGTATAAAAGGAACCAAACAGATTGGTTGAGGGATGCTGTGCAGTGTATTTGAGCAATTCGTCCCACTCTTCCCCGATGGCCATTTTTTCAATGGCAAAGAATTCAGAATTTTTCCGGTTGAAAGAGAAGTGTAAGATCATGACAATACCCACCCCGCAAAGGGAGATTCCGGAGGCCGTTTTCAAAATGGGATTCAGGTTTCGCCCCCTGATTGGTAACCTGACCAGTAGGATCATAAGGAACATCCAGCCAGCAAACAGATGGGGCCAAAGCGAATACCCATATTGTGATCCGAAAGGCAGTTGGGCGCCAATGAGCTCATTCAATGGATATAAATAGAGGAACCTGGCTCCGAGTGTGATGATCAAGGCAGGATACAGAATGGAGAGCAACACCGATACTATATCTGTTTTTCCTCTGCCAAGGATGTTCCCTGCCAGTACAAGTCCGCAGAAGAACCATACAAATCCGCCACTCACCAGGTAGATGACAGGAACAGCAATGGCAAGGAACACCCTCCTACTGCTCCTGTCCGCTGGAGCTTTGGTTGCCATTGCAATAGCCAGAATAAACCCCAGGGAATGGCTGACCTGGTGCGGATAGAAATTATGCATTCCTATCAGAAGCACGGATGCTAAAACTCCTGCGATTAAGGGCCCTTTTTTACCTGAAACTTTGTTGAATAGGCTTCCGGCGGCAAAGTACCCTGTTGCAATCACCACCGACAGCACCACGGCACCCGCAAGCCGGAAGCGGAAGAACTGACTTAACAAGCTTCCTAAGTACTCAATCAACCCTCCCGGGTGGTCAAGAAATGATAGCAAATACACCGGGGTCGTTAGGAAAAGGGTCAGGTCCTGATTGGCAACCAGGACATATTCGCCAGGATAAAAGAACCACAACAGGGCAAATAAAAACAGAAGGGCACCTGTTAATTTTTCAATGCTGATCAGCTTATATCTTCCGGCCCGATTTTTCAAGGAGATGGCAATTGTCAGGATGCTTCATATTTAACCCCGCGACCAAATTTAAACTGTTTTTGAAAGTACATGCACTTTGCAATACTATTCTGTGAGCTTTACCCCGGATTCCGGAGATTGGATCATTCGGGCCGTTGAACTCTCAGTAGCAATTCGTTGTTCTATATCCGTAACAGAATCATACGCTTAAAGGAAAACATGTAAATGACCGTCAATGATACAAACTAAATCTACCATTACCTGCCCCGAATGTGGCTTCTCGAAAGAGGAGACCATGCCAGAAGATGCATGTGCCTTCTTTTATGAGTGCGAGCAATGCAAAACTGTGCTGAAGCCGAAGAAGGGCGACTGTTGTGTCTATTGCTCTTACGGCACTGTAAAGTGTCCTCCTGTCCAGGCGGGAGGAAAGTGTTGATAGCTTCCTGCATATGTAGTGCAAGCGCTCAGCCCCAGGAGGGGGACCAGGATCAGGATGAAGAGAAACTTTTTCATGTTCAGGGAATTGAAAGATTTTGTCCTCCGCTAACTAAAGCCACGGCATTCAGAAGCAGAACAGATGCTATTTTTTCAATGGGTCATAAGCTCTCCGGGGATTTCGTCGATGGACCTGATCCTGATGTTACGGTAGAACACTTCGGCTCCCTCTGATTGCAGCTGGATCTTCCCTTTTGTCAGGGGTAGTTCCTGGCCCTCAGAGATTTGACGGCTGTTGGAGATACGCATATTGACGTTTCCGTTCACCACATGCACAGACTCTCCTCCAAGTGTATAGATCTCCATGGTGTTCCATTCTCCCGAGGGATTTTCATGATCGGTACTTTTGTGGCAGTACGATTGGGATGGCGAAAAGGTGCGGGTAACTGAATCCGGAGCATAGAAATATAATCTATTCTCCTCGTCAAAAGCGGAATGGATATCTGCAAGAACGGTATCGACACTGATGTAGTCGCCGCAATCGCCTTCCTGAACCTGGCACTCCAGGGACCTCATCCAGACCCCTCCCCAGGCACCTTCGCTGCCCACCGAGTGATAGAGGATTCCACTGTCCCTTTTCAAGCTCTTCCAGAGCGGGTATTTCGCATGGCCCCATTTAAACTCAAGGGTCAGGTGAAAGTTTTCAAACTCCTTTTCTGTCACCAGTATTCCAAATACCTCTCCCGACATCCGGATGACCGGGGCACCCTCTTCGCTGACCACGGTAAATACTTCCAGGGGATCGTTGTTAAAACCAATGGGCTAAAGGTAAGAGCCTTGCTCATCACGGGCAAGTCCGGCTACCTCAGAAGTAGGCTCGGGATGTTTTTGATAAGTATACCAGCCATCGAGATTTTCTCCGTTAAACAAACTGCTCCATTCATCGGCCGCGCTGGCATCAGGTTTGGATTATTCTTTCGACGAAGGGTTGGTACATGATACAAGGAGCGTTGAGCATACGAACAGTGTAATGATGGCTTTTAAGGTAATACTCTTCATTGATAAGGTCTTTTCAGGTTAGCTGGTAAAGCTAAATAGAAATGCCGGAGTGCGGAATATCAATATTTGATTCATATTCAGCAAGGTTGTATCTTGCTTGTAACCAACCTGACCCCTATGCCCCCAAGGTCCAATAGACTTTCCCAATTCTGGCAGGAGCTGAAAAGGCGCAATGTCCACAGATCGCTGGCCATTTATGCAGGAACTGCATTTATCATCCTGGAAGCTGCAGATATCATAGCTCCCAGATGGGGTCTTCCTGATTGGTCGGTCGATTTAGTGCTGTATCTCCTGATCGTTGGTGCCGTTATTACCACAATTGTATCCTGGATATATGATGTCACTCCGGGGGGGATTTTGAAATCCGAATCCCTGGAAACCACAGATTCGGATTCAGTTGCATCCTTAAGCACAAGCAAAAGGTTAAGGACCAGTACCATCATTATTGCACTGCTTATTGTGGTCATTGGATTCCTTATATATCCAAAGATCTTTACAAGCAATGGCTCACCCCTGAGTGGAAAAACCCAGAGTAGTATTGCGGTGCTCCCGTTGAAAATAATAGGCGATGACACTGAACTCAGTTTTTTTGCAAGTGGCCTGGTGGAATCCTTAACACATATGCTGACCAAGGTGGGTAACTCAGGGCAAACGTTTGCGGTCATCCCCTCCAGTGAAATTATTGAAGCCATAACTGCCAATGAGGCCCGAAAGAAGTTTGGGGTTTCGCTGGTTATTTCGGGCAGCATTCAAAAGGATCAGAATTCGAGACGGGTGATTTTAAACCTGATAGATGCCAAAAAGCAAAGCTTGATCCGCTCGGAGAAACTCGATTACAACAACGATAAAAACCTGATTATTCAGGACGAGATCATCTCTGTAATGGTTTCCATGCTTGGAATGGAACTGGAACAAGATACCAAAGATCAGCTTGCTCTGGGAGGATCGAATCTGAATGTGGCCAATGAGCTCTATCTGATCGGAAGAGGGATATTCAGGGAAGGTATAGAGTCAGTTGAAGATATTGATGAAGCGCTTGAATATTTTCTGGAGGCCCTTGAACAGGATTCCTTGTTCGCTACGGCTTATGCCGGGATTGCTCAGGCCTATACCCTCAAGTATCACTTTACTTTGAATTCGGCCTGGAATGAAGAATCCCTTAAGTATAGCCGGAGAGCCGTGGAACTCAACGACCAGGATCCCTATGCCTTGATGAGCCTGGCTGGATCTCTTGTGGAGAAAGGCGAGTATGAGGAAGCTCACAGCTTTTATGAAAAGTCGAGGGACCTGGATTCAACCAGGTCCAATATCTACTCTGAGATGGCCTATTTGTATGAGTTGGACAATAAGTATGATGAAGCTGAACAATGTCATAAGAAGGCCATAGAGCTGGATCCGGATTCTCATTTAACTCACTACTATCTTGGGGCATTCTATCATGCTGTGGCAAGATATGATGAAGCCATCGTCGAAATTAAAAAAGCGCTGGAGTACTCTCCGGGGCACCTCACTATCCTGCAGCCCTGGCGGGGTGTTACTGGACGGTGGAAAATTTTGATGATGCTATAACCATATTTGAAGAGATTATTGAGATTGACAGTGCACAGGGAAGGGTGTTGTCGAACCTGGGTTCCATCTATTACTACCAGGGCGATTTTGAACAGTCGATCAAATATTTTAAAGAAGCTGAAAAGTATACACCTCAGAGCTACAATCTGTACTGGTCACAGGGAAGATCCTATTATTGGGCGGGCGAACAATCGGCTGCCAATGAAGCACTCAGCAAGGCTATTTCGATTGTTAAGCAAAGTTCTCCGGAATTGGTCCTGAATATTGCGTCCTACTATGGGTTGATGAATATGGTGGACTCGGCAGAGTATTATTTAGATGCATGTAATCTTTCGGGTCATCCTGAAGATTTGGATGCTACCGAGGCATTACTTTTAGGTGAGTTATACCTGATTCTGGACAGAGAATCAATAGCTTTTAAATATATTGAAAGCAGCCTTTCAAGGGGCTTTGGCTGGCTCGATGTGAGACACTCTCCTCTCTATAAACAGCTGGCCCAAAACAGAAAGTTCCAGGAGATGATTGCAAGGTCGGAGAAGGCCATGGAGTAGTCCCCGGATTGGCCAATATCATGTTCCTGATCTTCAACAAACGAAGTTAATCACACTTCAAAACCGTTGCTGGATTGGCTCTGGCACTTTTGCGCGACAGGAACCCGATGGTGAGGAAGGCGATGACCACCACTGCTATCAGAGAGAAGAGATAGGTCAGAGGAGATATCTCGATCCCGAAGGCAAAACCCTGCAACCACTTCCGGGTGAAGTAGTAAGCCAGGGGTGAGGCGATGACAAAGGAGATCAGGATCCATTTGAAATATCTCTTCAGGATCATCTCTACAATCTGCCTTACCGAGGAGGCCAGCACTTTGCGGATGGCGATCTCTTTTTTTCTCAGTTCAAGATCGTACAGCGCCATGCCAAACAGACCAAGGCAGGAGATGATGATGCTGATGATGGTAAAGTATTTGATGATTCTTCCGGTCCGGTATTCCACTTCATAGATTTGGTCAAACTCCTGTTGCAGGAAAGAGTATTGGAAAGGCAGGCCGGGGTAGAGCCTCGACTGCATCTCCTGGAGGTAGGTGAGTAGTTCCCCGGGGTCATCTGTGTTGTACCTGATATACATATTCCGGTAGAAGGGTCTGTAGATACGGAGCACCAGGGGACGAATCTCTTCGCTTAGCGGACGAATATTGAAGTCTTTGA
>JAGLPR010000107.1 GCA_023137255.1 Bacteroidales bacterium
GTCAGGTTGTAACAGGAAACAATCTCATCATCACCCCGCTGCTCCTGGGTGTAAAACAGGTTGCCGTGGACCGCAAAGGAGGAACAGCCCGGACCGATGGGATGTCGCCACAACTCCTCCGGTGGTGAAGCGGACCAGTCGGTGTCAATCCGAATGCCGTGGATCACACTGTTTCGTAAATCGCCCCGAAATCCTGGCCATTCAGGTACAATTGACGAGGTTCCGGAAGTGGTACCGGGCAACATCAACTCCTCGCCGGATTGATTAAGGAGCCGCTCTTCATGGGTCTCCGTCCACCTCCATGCAATATCCATTCCTGAATCACCTGTCATTCCATCGGAACGAAAAAGAGTCCAGACTCCGCATGCGATCAGAATGGTCACCACCATGGATACACGCCGTGGCCCCACAGTTAGACGCTGAGCGACAACAGCCCATAAAACGAAAACAAGACTCAATACAGGGATAGCGAAAGCGAAAAACATCATCCCTTGCATCCCGGTAGTAATTGATTCATGTGTGAAGGTAAAAGAGATGATGAGTGCAAGTATCCACAGTACAACACCACCCCATCGCTCAAACCGGGGTGCCCTGCTAAAGAATGCCCACCATACAATGACGGCAACTCCTCCGGTCATTCCACCCAGAACCCCCACTGCCCTGATCCAGGGCCCGGGAAAGATCAATGGAATTACCATCCATAGCAACCACTGCAGTAGCACAATGATTACACCTGGCCTTATTCTTGTCTTTTCCATGATATTGGGATTAGTTTCAATGAATAAATTTAAACCATCGCAACCAAAAATAAAAAAAAAAGGCTCCTGAAATCATCCAAAAGCCCAGACAGTCTGGTTATTTAACAGGTGATGCAGGAAAGTGCTTATTAAGAGTATAGGATTGCTATTTTACCCAAACCCGATCGGTGCTGACTCCATGACAACTGCTGCACTGACCCGTTGAAATGACTGAATTCATATGTTTTGTAATCAAATTGCCTTCTACCAGGGTGTAGAGTCCGTTTCCAAAATCGATACTCTCAGTGGTGTAAAAGTTACCATTACCATCCACTTCAATATCCATTATTAAATTTCCTGTTCCTTCTGGTCCTGTAAATAACCTGACCGTAGCATTTGGGAAGGTTGCCGCTTTTGTACTATCATATACTGTTCCTGCAACAGTAAACCATCCCTCTCCGGATCCTCCCGATTTATGACAAGTCATGCAATTTTGTCCCGCTTTATGACTTTCCGTCGAATTGTAAGAACTGATTTTGGTTTCGTTCTCATTTTCATTCTCCTCGCATGAATGAATTGCAAACACCGCTATAATAGCTACTGGTAAAATATTTCGAATACTTATATTCATAAAAGAAACTTTTTATTTGTATAACGTATACCACTGCTACCTCATTGTACTATAGCCTCTCAAAAAGAAACAGTCTGAAATCTATGACACTATTGCCAGGTATATCCAGGGCTGTCAGGCACATGCATGCCTCCCCCTTTTGCAGGTCAATGGTTCCAATATCCACGGCCTTCCAATCCTTCACATAGGATTCCATCCGGGGAGAGAGATCCTCGTCCATGCCCCGTAGCGGGGGATCATGAGGCTCACTGATCTGCGCCTGCAGCTTACTTTCACCTACCGTCAACTGGAGGATCGATCCCTCATCACCTTCTTTGCAGGTGTAATAGAGGGATACTTTAAAGGTACCTTCCTCCGGCACTTCCACCTGCCAGGTGATGCTGTCGTCCGGTTGGGTCCAGTTGGTAAAAAAGGAGCAGTTGGGCCAGCGGTTGGAGCGTTTGATATTGCCGTGTGCCTTTCCGTCACGGGCCGGAATCTGGGTATACTTCAGGGCAGGGTGTCCCAGGTAGAAAGGACGGGGATCTTTTTTTGGCAACTCCTCACGGATCTGCTGGCGGTACTGATCGGCGATCTTCATCATCTCCTCCTTCACCTGGGGCAGCTCCTTACTCAGATCCGTAAGCTGCCCCCTGTCAGCTTCAATATCATAAAGGCCTCCCCTGTGTCCCAGCCTGTACTGCTGGTTCCTGATACTTACCTTTCCGGCCCAATAGTTCAGAAGATACCGGTCCTCCCATACAGTTTCATCCTCCAGCAGGGTCTCTTTCACGCTGATTCCATCCAGGGGGTGCTTGGTTTCATATGGAATACCACACATTTCGCTCAGGGTGGGCAGAAGGTCGGTAACTGAAACCATACGTTCGATCTTTTTGCCCGCCTCAATGCCTGAGGGCCATTTAATAAACAGGGGTGAACGCACTCCCCCTTCGTCGGTGCTCCCTTTCTTCCCTTTCATTCCACCGTTCCAGCGCCAGGTATTAGGACCGTTATCACAGAAATAGAGGATGATGGTATTGTCGTCGATGCCAAGCTCCTC
>JAGLPR010000108.1 GCA_023137255.1 Bacteroidales bacterium
AGAGAAGGAAAGGCTTCTCTTTGTTGGCCTCCATAAAATCGAGGCCATGGTTGGTGAAATCATCAATAATAAATCCATCACCTTTGACGATTTTGCCATTGTGCTCCAGCATGGGGGAATGGTAGTTGCCCCAGTGACCCGAACAGAAGCCGTAATAGTCCTCAAAACCCCGTCCATTGGGATGGTAAGGATACTGCATGCCATTGTGCCACTTGCCATAAGCAGCGGTCCTGTAACCTGCACTAATGAAAACCTCAGCGATGGTGGTTTCATCCATATCGAGCCTCTCTCCCCCGCCCCCGGTGCTGTATACACCCCCACGGAAGTTGTAGCGTCCGGTGAGAAGTTCGGCCCGGGTGGGTGAGCAGACCGCACATACATAGAAGTTTTCCAGGGAGGCACCTGCCGCTGAAAGAGCATCAATGTTCGGGGTGTTAATGTTGGTGTTCCCCTGGACAGAGAGGTCGCCCCACCCCTGGTCGTCGGTGAGGATAATGATTACATTGGGCTTTTCAGACTTTTTTTCGCTGGTGCAGCCACAGAACATAAGAACGGTCAGAAGGCAGAGGGAAAGCAGGTATCTCATCTTTATTATTTTAGAGTATAATATCCAAAAATAGAGATTACGGGGGAATTTTGGCTACTCCCCCGCAATCGAATAATGATAATCAGGCCCTACTCGTTTCGGATGCTATCCGCAGGATTGGCAGTGGCCGCTTTGTAGGAATGGAAACTTACAGTCAGAATAGCCAGGAGAAGGACTGTCAGGGTGACTACCAGTAACACCAGGAAATAGCCTCCCACATTGAACTGAATGTGGTAGGCAAATTTCTGCAGCCACGCTTTGGCACCGAAGTAGGCTGGAATGGAAATCATTCCACTAATAATCAGCAAGTTGACCACTTCTCTGGAGAGGAGCCGCATCACCACTTGCTCGGAAGCCCCCATGATCTTTCGTATGCCTATCTCCCTGGTTCTCTGGTTGGTAGTGTAAGAGATCAGTCCCAGGAGTCCCAGGCAGGTGATGAAAATGGAGAGGATGGAAAAGACCATTAGTATCTGACCGGTCCGGCGTTCCGTGGCGAACAGCTTTTCAAACTCTTCATCCATCCAGAAGTAATCAAAAGGATATTCACTGTTGAATTCCTCCCAGGTACTTCTCAGGAATTCGATGGTTTCAGCCTTATTGCCCTCTCCCAGTCTGATGGTGAGTACACCTTCAAAGTTACCGGGCATAAAGTGCATGGCCATGGGAGCAATCTCCGAATGCATGGAGGCAAAATGAAAATCTTTGACCACACCGATGATGGGTGAAAATGTACCCTCACCCCCATTGTCACCGGGCTGTGCAAACCTGGTGGTCAGGGGATCTTCCAGTCCCAGTGCTTTGACAGCTGCCTCATTGATCACCACCCCGAAAGAGTCGGACGGCATCTCCCTGCTAAAGAATCTGCCCTCAGCCATCTCCAGGCCCATGGCCCGGTCGAAGTCATAACTAACACGGGAAGTGGCCAGTGTAAAGATTTCGGAACGGTCCCACCCTTCCAGCCAGTGGGCATTGTCTGAGTACTGATTAGAAGGAATGTGGGTGGTATTGGCTGCACTGACAATGTTTGAATGTTGTACCACCTGCTCCTTAAATGCATCGATTCTCGTCTTCAGCACGTCCGATCTTTTTACCAGGAGCAAATTCTCCTTGCCAAAGCCGGTATCCTTCTTCTGCATAAAATTCAGCTGCCGGTTCACTACTATGGTCCCGATCAGGATCACAATGGTCACGGTAAACTGAAGCACAATCAACATGTTCCTTAAGATGCTCTTTTGGGAGGCACTCTTTTCCGAACTGAATATAGCTGCCGGTTTGAACGAGGCCAGTACCAATGCCGGGTAGCTGCCGGCTGCGATTCCCACCAGCACTGCAAATGCAAGCAACAGGGGAAGGATCCACGATCTACTGAAGATGTCGAACTGCAGGTTCAACTGGATCATGTTGTTGTAAGCGGGAAGAAAAAGGTAGACCACTCCCAGGGCTGCTACCAGGGCAATCAGACTCAGCAGCACCGATTCAGTGAGAAACTGAGTGATCAGTTGTGGCCTTCTGCTTCCCACCACCTTTCTTAAGCCAACCTCCCTGGCCCTGGTAGTGGAGCGGGCGGTGGCCAGGTTCATAAAGTTGACCCCTGCAATAACCAGGATCAGGATGGCCGCTACCAGAAAGACATAAACATATAACGGATTGCCGTTGGGTTCATGCTCATACTGCAGGTCCGAATGCAGGTGGATATCGGTCAGCTTTTGAAGCTTGTATCCATAGGAGTTCCCCGAATCCTCAAACTGCTTGATATCGACTCCCAGGAACTGCTGAATCAAGGGACCCACATACTTTAATAACATCTCCCGCAAACGGGATTCAAATTCCACAGGATCAGTCCCTTCTCTCAGCACCACATAGGTATAGTAATTGTGACTCAGCCAGTTGGTGCTTCTGCTTTCTCCAATGGTGTTGAGTGAGCCCAGCATCTTGCAGTGAAAGTGCGAATTCTGGGGAAAATCTGCCATCACCCCGGTGATCACCGAAAGGCTGGTGTCCTGTTCAATCTTTAATGTCTGCCCGATGGGATCTTCATTCCCAAAGTATTTGCGAGCATACTCCTCGGTAAGCACAATGCTGCGCGGTTCTGTAAGGCAGGTAAGGGGATCGCCCTTCAGCAGTTCAAAGCTGAATACATCAAAAAAGGTGGAATCGGCAAAGATAAACTCATTGGCTGTTTCATTGAACACCCTGTCCCCTTTTCTCACCAGCCATCCCCCTGCCTTTCTGAGCCTGCAGGACTGCTCCACCTCAGGATAATCGTTTAGCAAGGCTTCGGCCATAGGAGCAGATGAAACGGCATGACGCATCTCTGTGGCCGGCATGCTTCCGGAGATCCAGACCCGGTAGATCTGGTCCGATTTCTCATGGAACTTGTCATAGGAGAGTTCATTGATCACATAGAGCAGGATAAATATACTGCTTGCCAGGCCAATGGTTAGTCCAAAAATATTGATTAAGGTATAGCCCTTTTGTCGCCACAGATTTCGCAGGGCAACCAGAATATAGTTTCTAAGCATAAGAAAGATTTCTGTATAGACGCTGAAATGATGAAAATGCTACAAAAACGTGGTAAAAAGTTTTTAACAAGAATTATTGCCATATTTGATACTATATATTTCCTGCGATGAAAACCCGTTTAACCTGGAGAAAAGGGGCTTTCTCCACCACTTATAAGATTCTTTCCGACGGACAACAAATCGGCCAGCTTCAGGACAATGCATTTAAGCAGACATCTGATGGAGAGATCCGGCAAAAGAAATACAGGTTCAAAACCAAGGGTCTTTTTAAACAGCTTACCCATATTATCGATCCGGAAACCAACGAAGTGATCGGGAATATTGAATACAACTCGTGGATGACTAAAGCCACCATCCATTTTTCAGATCGCGACATTTATTGGAAATATGACAATCGTTGGCAGACCAAATGGAGCATGCAGGACGAAAAGGGAGTCTACATGAGTTTTGCCGGCGGTATGACCAAAGGGAGCATTGAATGCGACGATCCCGAGGACCTGCTTGTCTTAACCGGTTTGTTCGTCACCAATTACTACACGCAGGCTGGGATCGCAGTGTTTGTCGCTGTCTTTATCCCCATCTGGATCTCAGTCATCAACTAGTTATTCATATCGCAACGACTCCACCGGATTAGCTGCAGCCGCTCTGTAAGAGTGGAAGCTCACGGTTAGCAAAGCCAGAAAGAGTACAATCAGCGAGACGAACACCAGCACCAGGAAGTAAAGTCCCCACTGCAAATCGAGGTGGTAGGCAAATTTCTGCAGCCATGCCCTGATACCAAAATAGGCAGGGATGGATAGCAGTGCAGAGATGCCGAGTAGATAGGAGGTCTCTTTGGAAAACAGACTCATCACCAACTTTATGGAGGCACCCATGATCTTCCTGATCCCTATCTCTTTCCTTCTCTGTGAGGTTGCATAGGAGATCAGTCCCAACAATCCCAGGCAGGTGACAACAATGGAGAGGATGGAGAAGATCGCCAGCAACTGACCTGTATTTTTTTCATCATCAAACAGCCTTCCGAATTCTTCATCCAGCCAGGTATACTCAAAGGGATGCTCAGCTGTTAACCCTTCCCACTTACTCTGGATGAAATCGATGGTCTCTTTCCTGTTACCATCGCCCAGTTTAATAATCAATTTCCCCTCCTGATTGCCGGGCATAAAATGGATGGCCATGGGTTTTATCTCAGTCTGCATCGATTCATAATGGAAATCCTTTACCACCCCGATGATGGGCATGAATTCATCCGGGTTACCCACATAGCTTGGCTGAAAAAATCTTGTGTTTAAAGGATCGTCGATCCCCAGGACCTTGAGAGCTGCTTCATTGACAACGATTCCGATGGAGTCGGTGGACATGTCCCGGCTAAAAAACCTGCCATCCACCAGTTCAAGGTCAAGTGCTTTTTCAAAGTCATAAGAGGTGCGATACGTAGCGAGGGTATAGATATCATTCCGGCCGCGCCCTTCCAGCCAATGGGCATTCCCCCAGAATCCTCCCGATGGGATGTGGGTGGAATTGGCAGCAATGATCACGTTGGAATGACCGTTGACCTCCTCCTTGAATGCATCAATCGAATGATCAAGCACATCTGAGCGGTGGACCACCAGTACATTGTCTTTACCAAAACCTGGATCTTTCTTCTGCATAAAAGTCAACTGGCGATTTACCACCACAGTCCCCAGAAGAATAACAATGGTCGTTGTAAACTGCATCACTATCAGAAGCTTCCTCAATATACTCTTTCCACCTCTTCCAGCACTCTTTTTAGAAGTGAGTACAACAGACGGCCTGAATGAGGCAAGCACAAATGCAGGATATGCTCCTGAAAGGATTCCGATGCAAATGGCAAACAGAATAAGCAAAGGCAATATCCAGGATTGACTGAATATTTTGAAATCCAGGTTCATTTGGATCAGGTTGTTGTATCCTGGCATTAAGATATAAACAAGGATCAAAGCCACTGCAAGGGCAAGCAGACTCAAAACTACCGATTCTGTAAGGAACTGGGTGACCAGCTGTGGCTTCCTGGAACCTACCAGTTTTCGCAATCCCACTTCCCGGGCTCGACTGGAAGATTGTGCAGTGGCCAGGTTCATAAAATTGATCCCGGCGATCACCAATATCAGAATTGCTGCCACCAGGAACAGATAGACATATAGCGGATTCCCGGCCGGTTCAATGTCAAAACGCAGGTTGGAGTGGAGGTGAATATCTGTCAGTGGCATCAATCGATAACCATAGGCATTGCCTGCAGCTTCGAATTGCTCCAGGTCAATCCCCATGGCCTGCTGGACAATGGGTCCAACGTATTTTACTACCATATCGTACAGGCTTGCTTCAAAAGCCTCCACATCGGTACCTTCCGCCAGAATCAAATAGGTATGAAAATTCTGATTCACCCATGAAAGATTGTCCCTGTTTTGCGGTAGTGTATTAATGGAACCCAACATTTTTGCGTGAAAATGGGAGTTTTCAGGAAAATCTTCCATCACACCGGTGACCACAGAAACATTGGTATCCTGTTCAATTTTAAGAGTCTTTCCTATGGGGTCGCCGGTACCAAAATACTTCCTGGCATACTCCTGGGTCAGGACAATGCTCCTTGGTTCTTTAAGGCAGGTCTTCGGATCACCTTTTAGCAATCTGAAGCTGAAGAGATCAAAGAAAGTTGAATCGGTGAACATGAAATCCTGTTCCGTTTCATTAAATTTCCGGTCGCCGCTGCGTACCAGAAATCCCCCATACTGCCTGATCCTGACCACCTTTTCAACCTCGGGATAATCGGCAAGCAAGGCACCGGCCATGGGCCCTGCAGTGACAGCATCATGCATCTCACCGGTGGGCATCATTCCTGATATCCACGCTTTATAGATCCTGTCCGATTTTTCATGGAACCGGTCGTAAGAGAGTTCATTGATAACATAGAGAAAAATAAAGATACTGGTGGCCAGTCCGATGGCCAGTCCGCTTATGTTAATGGATGCATACCCCCTGTTTCGCCAGAGGTTTCGGAGTGCTACGAGAATGTAACTTTTAATCATTTTGAAGCACTTTAACATGTGTATGATCCGGAGCACATGTATGAGAAGCTTTCATTGATTTGACGCACAAAGTGGACAGTATGCTACAGGTTTTGCCGAAAAGTTATTCTACCTTAAGAGATACTATTCGTAACGCAGGCAGAAAGCGGGATTTTGCAGGGCAGCCTGGTAGATTTTTCCTGTGATGGTGGCGGTAGTGATCACCAAAATGATCAGCACCGAGTATATGTAGATCCCGGCATTGAAATCGAGAAAGTTCTCCCAGATACTGGCAAGCAGCATTTTCGAGACAAAATGTCCTCCAACACACCCGATAGCACTGGATAATAGCAGATTGGCCAGGAATCCTTTGCTAAGAACCAGCCAGATCCGTGGTACGGGTGAGCCCATCACTTTCCGGATGCCGATCTCCTTGGTACGGTTTAAAATGCTCAGCGAAACCAGGGTATATAACCCGATCATCGATAACAGGGTGGCCACCATGGCCAGAAAAATGTACAGCTGCTTAATGCTTCGGTTGATGCTCTTCTCTTCAGCCAGGGTATCCTCCTGATACATTCCTTCAAAAGGATAGTTGGGAACCAGTGTGGTCCAGGTCTCCCTGAGGTATTCCAGCACTTCCGGCAGGTCCTCTGCCCCTGCCCTGACAGCCATCGAATAGTAATCATCCGTCCTGGGAAGTTTCATCAGGGCCGGTTCAATCTTGGTCCACATGCCATTGGTGTAAAAATCCTTCACCACACCAATGATCCGGAGAGGAATGGTGTCGTTGATCCTGATCTGCTTATCTACCGGGTTCTCCCATCCGAAGGTTTCCACCATTTTCTGGTTTACCACAATGGAAACGCCCTTGTCGGCATCTTCGCGGTCCGGATCAAAAACCCTGCCTTCCAGTACGGTCAGGCCCATGGTCTGAAGGTACCCGGGTCCCACATCCAGGGACTGCACCTCAATTTCCTGGTTCTCATCTTCCAGCCTGGTCGGATACCAGCCAAAGCCAATGTGCTCCTGCGTTCCTGCTGCCTGGGTGATTTTGGGATGCTTGGTAATGGTTTCGTAGTAGGGTTTGAAATATTGCGATTGCAGCGGGACAACAATCAGCTCTTTGCGCTTATATCCCAGGTCCACTGTCTCCTGGAACACTGCATTCATGGAGAAGATAACTCCGGAGACAATAGAGAGCACCGAAATGGTGAACTGGAATCCCAGCAATACTTTGGCCAGCGGTCCTCCCTTCCCCAGCCTGGTTCTTGACTGAAGGATCTTCAACGGCCTGAACGAACTGATGTAGAGGGCCGGGTAGACACCGGCCACAAATCCTGTGAACAGCAGAAGCACCACCAGGAAGATCCAGAAAGTGGGATACTGGGAAAAGGACAGGGTCAGGTTCATGTATTCCCACATGCTCCCGTAGGCTGGTACCAGGATGGTGGCCCCGGCAATCCCCACAAGCAGGGCCAGGAAACAGATGATGTAGTTCTCAATAAGGAACTGAAGCATCAATTGTTTTCGTTCTCCCCCCACCACCTTCCGGATTCCGATCTCCATCAACCGCTTTCCGGCTGAAGCGATGGCTGTATTGGCAAAATTAAAGGCAGCAATCAACAGCATGGTCAGCGCCATCATCATGGGAGCAAGTACTGCCGCCGGGTGCAGACCCGGATAAAGTGTGTTGTTCCAGGTCTCGCGGGAGCGCTTATTCACCTCCTTCAGGGGAATCAGGTTAAAACTGGTAATGGTGAAGCTTTCATTGGCTTTGTTCTGGGCAGGTACGTATTTATCCAGTCCAGCCTGTATCAGGGGCAATGAAGCCGGGTCGGAAACCTGGAAAAACAGGGACCTTGCGAAGAGGTTCCAATTGGTATCCTCGGCCTGCCACATGGTCAGAAAATTCTCGATGTGGGTGAGAATATCTATGCGAAAGCTTGAATTTTGAGGCAAATCCTCAAACACTCCGGCCACGGTATAGGTAAACTCTATGTTATCATCATTGTAAACGGTAATAGGCTGACTTACAGCCTCCTCATCGCCGTACAAGGCAGTGGCCATCTCCTCAGAAATCAACACATTGTTGGGATCGTTGATGCCTTGAATGCTGCCTTCCACCATGGGAAACGTGAACATATCCACGAAACCTGGATCCACGTAAGATACCCGGCGGTTGAAATTCTCAATGCCCACTTTTACCGGGGTATAGGAGCCCATTAACCTGGCTGAATTTTTTATGGCCGGCAGATCCTTTATGACCTCAGGTCCCAGGGGAGCAGGGACAATTCCAAACTCCTGATCGCGGTCGCTCATCTGCCGGTTGGAGGTAACCCGGTAGATCTCCTCAAAATTTTCGTGAGACCGGTCAAAATCGTATCCGAACATGTGATTGAAGTAGGCCACAATGCAAATGGCCAGAGCCATTCCCAGTCCCAGGATATTGATCAGGGCATATACCTTGTTCTTATAGAGGTTCCGGAAGGTAACCAGGAGATAATTTCTAAACATAAGTCTAATCCTTTCTAAGCGCAGCGCGCTTCTCTCTCCAGGCAGCATCATCTGCCGGAGGAGGTGTCATCTCTTCCGGGCTCTTCTGTATCAGTGACAAAGCATCTGTTTCACAGGCACTGATGCAAAGTCCGCAACCATAACAGGCTACACGGTCCACAACGCAGATGCCATCGACCATGGCCATTGCATTGAATTGGCATCTTTCGATGCAGGACTCGCAACCACTGCACAGATCCTCTTCCACTCTGGCATAGAAGTCCGAGCGGGCAATGGAGTTTTCGCTGCCGTACTCCACCATCCCCCTGAGCACCCCGCATGAGCAGGTGCAGCAGTTGCACACATAATACACCTCTGTCTGGGCATTGTTGATGGAGTGTACCAGTCCCTCCCGGTCCGCATCTGCCAGGACTTTCAGTGCCTGTTCCTTTGTGAGCGTTTCAATTTCTTCGGACCTGGTAAAAGCTCCCGGTTTGGGAGAAAAGACCAGGCAGTTTTTCACGGTATGGTCACAGCCCTTCCCAATCAGATTTTGCTGTACCCGGCAGATGCAATCCAGCACTCCCCAAGACTGCGCCTGGTCCAGGTAGGTAGAGGCCTTCTCATAAGGCATCACATCAATGTCCACGGGGATCGCCTTCTCCATGGGGATGATCCGGTGCACCGAAGGCTCAGACAGCATGGTCTTATGGAAACGTTCGTGGTAGTACTGTTCAAAAAGTTCTGCAAACTCTTTGTCGATCTTAGCATTCTGACGCTCGTAAAACCCCACTACCATAGGAATCAGATGAAATACAAATCCAACTCCCTCTTCGCGATTAATGTCGATCAATCCCCGCTTGACCATCCCAATAAGCCTCTGCTTGGCTTCAGGCTCGGTGAGGCTGTTCTGCTCCGCGATCTCTTTCAGCGACTTAGGTTCCATAGTGAGGGTGGAAGCAAGTGCAGCGTCTTCCTCATTGAACAACTTTGCAAGCAACTTTAGCTCCACCCCGCTTTCGGTCCTGGGAAAGCCGTTGGGGATCTTGTTCAGTTCATCTGCCAGTGTGTCGTAATGTGGATTCATAGGTGTCATATTATTCATATCTCAACGATTTTACGGGATTCATGGAAGCGGTCTGGTAGACCCGGAGTACCACAGTAAGCGCAGCAATAAAGAAAGCTAGCAGGGTACTGAATATGAAAATTCGCGGCTCAAGGCTTACGCGGGATGGGTAGTCCTGCAGCCAGTCCTTCATAAAGAAATACCCCAGGGGCCAGGCTGCCAGGGTGGACGCCAGGATCAGCCAGATGAATTCCCGGGAGAGAACCACCAGGACACTGGAAATGGAGGCTCCCATGGCTTTTCGGATTCCCACCTCCTTGGTGCGCTGTGCTGCACTGAAAGAGGCGAGTCCCAACAATCCCAACGCCGCAATAAAAATGGTGAGCACCGCGAAAACATTGAACACTGCAGCCGTTTTATTTTCATTGTTATAGAGAACAGCCAGGTCCTCTTCCAGGAAAGTCATGTGAATGGGTTGCTGCTCCATGAAAGAGGTCCAGGTCTTTTCAATATATGCCAGGGTCATACCGGTATTGTTGCCGCTGATCCGGACCGACATCTGGTAGAAATTTTCACCGTTAAACTGAATGATCAGGGGCCTGATCTCCTGGTGCAGCGACTGAAAATGGAAGTCTTTCACCACGCCAATGATGGGATGAGGACGATCCGTATCTTCACCAAACTGGGTATACAAGCGTTGACTCAGGGGATCGTCAAAGTTAAACGCTTTTGCAGCTGATTCACTGATAATCAGTGCAAAAGAATCAGTTGGATTAAGCATATCGAACCACCTTCCTTCCACCATCTCCAGTTTATAGGTATCTTGAAAGTACCAGTCGGCCCAGATGTTATTGATTGCGTGTGTCTCATTGGTCGCTGCCCCTTCAGGAAGAAAAGCGTTGTCCCCGATCAGTCCGCCAGGGACCGCACTGGTCACACTCACATGCTCAATGGATGGGTTTTTCAGCAACTCCTGGCGAAAAGCGCCAATCTGCTCCTCAAGCACATAGACCCGGTCTATCACCGCCAGGTTCTCCTTATCAAATCCCAGGTCCTTTGCCTGCAGGTATTTCATCTGCCTGTTCACCACCATGGTACAGATGAATAGTACAATGGTGACCACAAACTGAAAGGTGACCAGGACCCTGCGAAGCATCGATCCCCTGACTCCCCTCATGGCTCCGCTCTTCAGCACATCCACAGGTTTGAAAGAGGAGAGAAAAAATGCGGGATAACTTCCCGACGCAAATCCCACAAACACTCCAATAACAATCAGACCCAGGGTGAGACGCAGTGGTCCCAGGGAGAGCATCTGCAGGTTTTTTCCGGCCAGTCTGTTGAAACCGGGCAGGAACAGCTCCACCAGTACCACAGCCAGGAACAGTGCCAGCAGGGTGGTCAGAAAGGACTCGGAAAGGAACTGCCAGATGAGCTGGTTCTTTTCGGCCCCTGCTGCCTTCCGTATCCCCACCTCAGTGGCCCTTTTGGCAGCACTTGCAGTGGAGAGGTTCATAAAATTGATAGAGGCAATCAGGATAAGGAATATAGCAATGATCGAAAAGATGATGACCGAAGAGCGGCTTCCTCCCGGCTCAATCTCGAACTGCAGGTCCGAATTCAGGTGGATATCCTTAAGAGGTTGCAGGAAATAACCATAGGTGTTCCCTGCGGCGAAAAACTCCTCCATGGTGAGTCCGAGGACCTCCTCCAGCTCGGTTCCCATATGCTGCGCAATCAGATCGGGGAATTTAGATTCAAGGGTGGCCGGTTCAAAATCCTCCTGAAGTCTCACATAGGTGTAATTGTTGTTTCC
>JAGLPR010000109.1 GCA_023137255.1 Bacteroidales bacterium
AGGAGAAGCGACAAAAAGCCGCTTTTCCACCATGCAGAATTTCGCATAATCGAAGTAGTTTTTAGGTTAGCAATGAATATCAAAATGTTCAAATGTTTATACTAATACAGTACTTAGACTTTTAAGTATCATTAACATTTAATAACATATATGACTTCTAATTTAGTATTTTTTAACATTTGTGATACTCTTACTTTTTAATTTAGAAGGATTCCATATAGTAAAAAACCCTTGATTTTACTACCTTTGTAGAGCTGTTCGAAAAGCGAACAGCCTCCATTTAGCTCAAAATTAAACAGATATATGATGAATCATGAATACCTTAATCAGGTAGTCGACCTGACAGATCCTGCAAAAGATACCATTTACAATATGTCGCGGGAAGAGGCAATTGAACTGGTAAGGGCCGGAAACACTGAAGGAGTACGGAGTATAGACGGTCAGTTTGCATTGGTAGCGGTGGATGGGAAAACTATCCGGATGGCCCGTTCCATAGGCCGTCCGCTGCGTTTCTTTATCGCTAAATTGAAAGAGGGGCCCTGCCTCATCCTGGCCGAAAGGATCGACACCATTTATAATTACCTGAAAAAAGAGGGGCTCGATGATCAGTTTCACCCCTCCTATACCCGGATGGCCCCTGCTCACTATATTACCACCATTGAATTGCTGGGGTGTCCCGATCCCAGCCCGGTGCATCAGCGCTTCTTTACCCCGGTAAGAAACCGACTGAAAGGTACTTCCGTGGAGGAGATCGGGAAGCTCTACATGCTTACCTTATATAATGAGATTAAAAAGTGGCTAAAGCATGAGGCAGGCAGCGGTCCGGTGGGAGTCTCTTTCTCCGCTGGGATCGACAGTGGTTCGGTGTTCCTGCTCACCTACCATGCCCTGATGGAACTGGGTGAAAGCCCATCGCGCCTCAAGGCATTTACCCTGAGTGTGGACGGGGGCGGAGAGGACCTGGAGCAGGCCCGGGAGTTTTTGAGGGCTGTGAACCTGGAGCTGTTCCTGGAGCCAATCGAGGTTAAGGCATCTGGACTGGACTGGAAAAGGACCATAGGGGTGGTGGAGGATTATAAACCGCTCGATATCCAGGCAGCCACCATGAACCTGGCCCTGCTGGAGGGTATCCGCCTTAGGTATCCCGACTGGATTCATATGATCGACGGCGACGGGGGAGATGAGAATTTGAAGGATTACCCCATCGAGGAGAACCCTGAGCTGACTATCCGCAGTGTACTGAACAACCTGATGCTCTACCACGAAGGATGGGGAGTAGGCAAGATGAAACACTCTCTTACTTACAGCGGTGGATTGAGCCGGGGGTATATGAGAACCTATACCACTGCCGATACCCTTGGATTTAAAAGTTTCAGTCCCTATACCCTGGCAAATGTGATTGAGGTGGCCGAAGGGATCCCTTTCATTGAGCTGACAGACTGGGACCATGAGAAACTCTATGATCTGAAAGGAAAGGTGGCAGCCAGTGGGGTGAAGGCCATCACAGGATTGGATATGCCGGTGTTTGAGAAGCGGAGGTTCCAGCACGGAGCTGCTTCAGAAGAGGCATTCAGCAGCCATTTTCCGAAAAAGGAGATCGATTACCGGAAGGCCTTCCTCTCCATCTATGAGTAGGTTCCCGGATTTCCGGACCGATGGCCGATGGATCAGGTCACAACGGGGCAGCAAATCCCCGGTGGATCCCTTCATACCTTATGGCTATTTTAATGAACAGGAGCGCACTTTCCACGGCGCAGTGGAGGATGCTAACACCATCCTGCTGATTAACAGGGAGTGTCCATACAGCTGCCTGATGTGCGACCTCTGGAAGAACACCACCGACGAACCGGTGCCTCCGGGCGCCATCCCGGCCCAGATAGAATACGCCCTCTCCAGGCTTCATGCTGCCCGTCACCTCAAACTGTACAACAGCGGGAGTTTTTTCGATCCCAATGCCATCCCGGTGGAGGATTACCCGAAAATTGCCTCCATGGCGGAACGGTTCGATTCGATCCTGGTAGAGAGCCATACTGCTTTCATTGGGGATCATTGTCTGGAATTCAAAAACCTTCTCGGTTCCCGGTTGCAGGTGGCCATTGGGTTGGAAACGGTACACACGGAGGTGCTTGAAAGGTTAAACAAGCAAATGACCCTGGACGATTTCAAACGTGCGGTTGGTTTTCTGGGAGAGAACGGGATCACCACCAGGGCTTTTATATTGTTGCGTCCTCCTTTCCTCTCAGAAGAGGAGGGAGTGGAGTGGGCCTGCAGGTCCATCGACTTTGCATTTCAGGCAGGCGTGGAGGTTTGTTCCGTGATCCCGGTCAGGGCAGGGAACGGGGCACTTGAAGCATTGGCTTCCGGAGGCTTTCATAAGGAACCCTCCATAGATTCTCTGGAGCGTGTTCTGGAATATGGAATAGGCTTGAATGCGGGAAGGGTATTTGCCGATCTGTGGGACCTTGAGCGGTTTTCGGAGTGCGACAGATGTTTTGAATCACGAAGGGAGAGGCTGGAACGGATGAACCTCTCCCAGGAAGCAGCAAGCCGCACAGATTGCAACTGCCATTAAACCGGAATGCCTTCAATTTTATTATCTTGGCATTTATGAGTGAAAAATCAGAGTTTCATCCCATTTTAATGCATTTTGCTGCACGGCATGCAGGGTTCACATATGGCCGGTTTGCATCAGATTACAGGGCCCTGGTGGAGAGCAACCTCAGGTGCAGAGAGGATTTTGGAATGGATGCAGTGGGATTGATCTCCGACCCTTACAGGGAGACAGCGGCCTTCGGAGCAAAGGTCACTTTCCCTGATGAGGCGGTGCCGCGCTGCATGGAAATCCTGGTACGCTCCCAGGAAGATATAGCACAGTTAAAGAACCCGGAGGTACATAAGGAAGAGAGGACCCTTGACCGCATCAAGGCGGGGGAGGCCCTGAGAAAACAGCTGGGCTCCAATGTACCCATCATAGGATGGATCGAGGGACCCCTGGCGGAGAGCTGTGACCTGGCGGGAGTGAACGAGGTGCTGTTAAGGATCTTTATGGAACCCGATTTTGTAAAAAGGCTGATCGATAAATGCATGGTTACGGCCAAAGATTTTGCCCGGGCCCAGGTGGAGGCGGGTTGCGATATCATTGGTGTAGGCGATGCCATCTGTTCCCAGGTGGCAGCCGAAAATTACCAGGAGTTTGTGAAGGAGAAGCACCAGGAACTTTTTGAATACATACATTCGCTGGGAGCGCGGGTAAAACTGCATATCTGTGGTAACATCAGCCATTTGCTTGAAGATATCAGTGAGGTAAAACCCGATATTGTGGATATCGACTGGATGGTCGGCATGGATGAAGCCCATGAAAAGCTGGGTGCTTATATAATAAGGTGCGGGAATCTCGATCCGGTGGCTGTGATCCAGGAGAAGGATCTGGCAGAGATAGCCCTTGAAACTGAGCAGCTATGTGAAAAGGAGGCTGGTCGACCGTTTATTCTCTCAGGGGGTTGTGAAGTCACCATAAACACTCCGGTGGATCATCTCAAAGCCATGCGAAACGCCTCATTATAAACCACTTTCTACTAACCACTTTCTACTAACCACTATTATGAGACCTTATTTATTATCCGAATCCCACTGGTCAGATGTAAAGGAGAAGGAATATGACCTGGCCATCCTTCCCTGGGGAGCTACTGAAGCACATAACTATCACCTTCCATATGGGACCGATAACTATGAAACCGATGCGCTGGTGTTCGAAGCGGCCAGGCTGGCCTGGGAACAGGGAACAAAGGTGATCGTGCTTCCCACTATTCCCCTGGGGGTGAATACGGGCCAGTCTGATATTTATATGACATTGAATATGAATCCCTCCACCCAGCAATCCATTCTGGAAGATATTGCAGAAAGTCTGTATGGTTTTGGGATGGATAAGCTCCTGATTGTGAACGGGCACGGGGGAAACGAATTCAGGCAGATGATCAGGGAGGTGGGAGCTGCTTACCCGGATATGCTGATCGCCACCTGCAATTGGTTCCAGTCGGTGGACCAGGGTAGGATCTTTGAGAATGATGGGGGCCATGCAGATGAAATGGAG
This sequence comes from Bacteroidales bacterium, assembly GCA_023137255.1. GTDB lineage: Bacteria > Bacteroidota > Bacteroidia > Bacteroidales. The sequence goes on from JAGLPR010000109.1 coordinate 4,091, forward strand.
ACCAGCCTGATGCT
>JAGLPR010000011.1 GCA_023137255.1 Bacteroidales bacterium
CCTGTTTGACCATGAGCTTCTGAAATCGACCAGTTTTAATATTCCCCTGATTTCGGTGGGTAACATTACCGTGGGAGGTACAGGTAAAACGCCCCACGTAGAGTACCTGGCCGCACTGCTTGGAGAGGAGTTCAGAGTGGCTACCCTGAGCAGGGGGTATAAAAGAAGAACCAGGGACTTCAGGATTGCCACAGCAGATTCGACCGTACGCGAGATAGGCGATGAACCTCTGCAGATGAAAAGGCGCTTCCCGAAGATCACCGTGGCCGTGGACCGCAAGCGGGTGAACGGGGTAGAGACTTTAATGAAACTTACGCCCCCTGTGGAGGTAGTCCTTTTGGATGATGCCTACCAGCACCGCTCCATCAAACCTGGTTTCTCCATCCTGCTGATGGACTATAACCATCCCATAGACAAGGACCGGCTACTACCCGCCGGTAGGTTGCGCGAACCTGCCACCAACCGCAACCGCGCCAACATTATCCTGGTCACACGTTCCCCCGAACGGATCAAACCCATCGAGCTCCGTGAATATGTGAACCGGCTGGGACTCACCATCGGACAACACCTCTACTTTACCAACATGCATTATGGTGACCTGGTACCTGTCTTCCCGGGATCCGAAAAGAGGGATGCAGCCTGGTTCAAAAATCATGTGGGCGGCGTACTCATTGTGGCGGGGATCGCCAATCCGCGTCCCTTACGTCAGCACGCCCGCAGCATCAACACCAATATAAGCGAACTGTTTTTCCCCGATCACCACTGCTATAACGGCAAAGACATGGAGAAGATCTCAAGTACCTACCGGAAGCTTAAAAAGGGAGGCAAGAAGATCCTGGTGCTGACCACCGAAAAAGATGCCATGCGATTGCGCGATCACAAGCCGGAACAGGAGCTGCAGGATGCATTCCATGCGGTCCGGATACATGTGCATTTCCTGAACGACGATAAAGATGAATTTGACAGACAAATCATAAGCTATGTTCACAGCAATAAACGAAGCAGTATCCTATATCAGGGAAAAGATCACTGAGTCCCCCGAAACAGCCATTATCCTGGGAACGGGGCTTGGAAAAATAGTGGATCACCTGGAGGTGGAGTGCGAGATAGATTACGGATCGATCCCCCATTTCCCTGTCTCCACGGTAGAGGGACATGCCGGAAAACTGATCTCCGGAAAGCTGGGCGAAACCCGTGTCCTGGTGATGCAGGGACGTTTCCATTTCTATGAAGGATACTCCATGCAGGAGGTAATCTTCCCTGTGCGTGTCATGAAATTCCTGGGAATTAAAACTTTGATAGTCTCCAATGCAGCGGGGGGAATGAATCCTGAATTTGAGATTGGCGACATCATGATGATCAACGACCACATCTGCCTGATGCCCAATCCGCTCATCGGGAAGCACGATCCCGCATTCGGGGCACGTTTCCCCGATATGAGCCAGACCTACGACCCGGAACTACTTCAAAGAACCCGTCAATTATCGGCCGAACTGCAAATTCCCGTCCGTGAAGGCTGTTATGTGGGTGTGACCGGTCCCACCCTGGAAACCCCCAAAGAGTATGAGTACTTGCGGATCATCGGGGGCGATGCCGTGGGCATGTCCACGGTCCCCGAAGCCATTGCAGCCCATCAGCTGGGCATCCGTATATTTGCCGTATCGGTCATTACCGACCTGGGCGTTCCTGGCAAGATCCAGAAACTGACACATCGAGATGTGATCGAGGCTGCTGAAAAGACCGCCCCGGCATTAACACGGTTAATCATCAAACTGATCACCGTCTGATGAAGAGAGGCAGGGAGGGATTCCAGAAGGGAAAGGTACTGACCATATCGGCCACTCACTTTGTGCACGATTGTTATACCTCTTTCCTGGCACCTGCCCTCCCCCTGCTCATTGATAAACTGGGTATGAGTTACGGGATGACCGGACTGCTGGCTGTGATCCAGCGGATCCCCTCGCTATTCAATCCGTTTATCGGCATAATCGCTGAGAGGCCGGTGATGCGCTACATGGTGATAAGCTCTCCAGCAATGACCGCCGTTTTTATGAGTTTGATCGGGATCGCTCCCGGCTATGTGTTCCTTGCGGTCCTGCTCTTCTTCTCCGGGATCAGCTCCACCCTTTGGCACATTCCCACCCCTGTGATGGTCAAGCAGCTCTCGGGCGACCGCACCGGGAAAGGCATGAGTTACTACATGATGGGAGGGGAACTGGCCCGTACAGCCGGACCCATGGTGATCCTGGGAGTGATCAGCTGGTGGGGACTGGAAGGGACCTGGAAAATGATGCCACTGGGCTTTGTGGGTTCCTTCATACTCTGGTTCAATTTCAGAAAGGCACGATTTACCCCGGCCACCTCGTCAAAACAACATCAGGAGGG
>JAGLPR010000110.1 GCA_023137255.1 Bacteroidales bacterium
GGCTTTGAACGAATCATGGGCCTGGGCTGAGCGAAAATGGACCAGGTGCACCGAGGATACAGGGATAGGCGATCCCAGGAAGGCTACCCGGGAGAAAGGCGAACAGTATTTCAAGGAAGTCACGGCAAAACTTTCCGACCTGTTTGTTTCTCTGGCTGAAACAAACGATGGGGACCTCTACACCTGAGCAGTCCAATAGTTTAATTTAGTTTTCAATAAATTTTCCTGTTTCAGATTGAATGGGAATTGCAAAATGAATACTTTTGCAATGCTCCTTTTTATCAAATGAATTTTATACCCTACGGTCATGCAATTTAAATCAAAGGTAGAGTCAGCGTTCTACAAATTGTCGGGTTCTCGCGAAGTCAATACAAACCTCCCCTACATCGTAGTGGATAACTTCCCGCTCATGGGTTTGCTCACTGCTCTCCGTTTCCTGGAGTGGGCCAGTGAGAATCCCAACGGGGTCATCAGTCTGCCCACAGGAAAGACTCCTGAATATTTCATTAAGTGGACCACGCACCTGCTGGAAAACTGGGAGAGCAAGGAGATCAAGGAGCTCAGGAGCAAGTATGGCGTGGCCGATCTGCAGAAGCCGAGCTTGAAGAACCTTCACTTTGTACAGATTGATGAGTTTTATCCCATCAGTTCGGAGCAGCACAACAGCTTTTATAATTATGTAAAAAAATATTACCTCGGAGGTTTCGGACTCGATCCTAATAATGCTTTACTGATCAACTCCGACGAGATTCCACTGGCAGGAGGTCGCCATTTTTCTGAAGTGTTTCCCGACAGCAAAGTGGACCTCTCTCTAAGGTACAGGGAGCCCAAAAGTCAATTTGAAAAAATTCAACAGGAATCGGTGTTTGCAATCGATAACTGGTGCTCCGAATATGAGCAGAAGATCAGGGACAAGGGGGGCATTGGATTCTTTCTTGGAGGCATTGGTCCCGATGGTCACATCGCCTTCAATGTAAGGGGTTCAGACCACTACTCCACCACCAGGCTGACCGAGACCAACTTTGAGACGCAGGCGGTGGCAGCCGGTGACCTGGGTGGCATTGAGATCTCCCGCAACCGGCTGGTGATCACCATCGGACTCGATACCATCACCCATAACCCCGATACTGTGGCACTGATTTTTGCAGCCGGGGAAGCCAAAGCTACCGTGGTAAAGGATGCCCTGGAGAATGAAGCCTCCGTACTGTATCCGGCCAGTGTGCTGAATAAGCTGGAACATGCCCGTTTTTATCTGACCACCGGCGCAGCAACAAGCCTTCAGGCATCTTTGGATGCTTTCTATAAGGAAGGAGAGTGGACCCAGGCCAAAACCGATCAGGCCGTGATCGACCTCTGTACCAGACTGGATAAGTACAGTCACCACCTCACCATGGACGATTTGAAGGAGGACAGGTATTGCAAAATGATTCCCGGACTGGGTGAACATACTGTTTCTGAGGTGTTCAAATCCATTGAGGCAAAATTCGATAAAGGGATGGTGGCCGAGAAAAATCAGGTCTACTACCACACCGGTCCGCACCACGATGACATCATGCTGGGGATCAATCCGCACATCCACAGGCTCATGCGCGACGAGACCAACACCAATTATTTTTCGGTACTTACCTCAGGGTTTACCGCGGTCACCAACGATTTTGTGATCAAGACTCTGGAGGACACCAGGCATTTCCTGGACAAGGGGCTGATGCAAATGACCTCTTACCCCGACTTCTTCGAATCGGGGTACAAGCACAAGCGCGACAAGGATGTGAACCACTACCTTCTGAAGGTGGCCTCCGGGGAGGATTATGAACTTCGAAGGGGACTGGCGCACAGGATTGTTCGTGACATTGTAGGGGTATATGGAGTAAAAAGCATCGAGCAACTCCGCGATCAAATCATCATCATCATCACGATCCTGAAAAACAGTTATGACGGTGAGGTCAATCAGCCTGATATCCAGAAACTAAAAGGGATGATCAGGGAGTATGAGGAGGAGCTGGTCTGGGGCTATTTTGGCATAGAGACCAAGAATGTTCACCACCTTAGGCTGGGATTCTATACGGGAGAAGTCTTTACCGAGCAGCCCAAACTGGAGCGAGATGTGGAGCCTATGCTGGAGAAGCTCAGGGAGATCAAGCCCACCGTAGTGAGTCTGGCCTTTGACCCGGAAGGCAGTGGACCCGACACCCACTACAAGGTGCTGCAGGTGATTGCCGAAGCGCTCCGCCTGTGGAATGAGGAAGAGGACTTAAGCGAACTGAGGGTCTGGGGTTACAGGAATGTTTGGTACCGTTTTCACCCGGCCGAGGCAAACGTGATTGCACCTGTCTCACTAAACGCCATGGGTGTGATGGACCGTGCTTTTACGAACAGTTACCTGAGCCAGGTGGACGCCTCTTTCCCCAGTTATCAGCACGATGGCAAATTCAGCGATCTGACCATAAAAATCTGGGTGGAGCAGTTGAAGCAGATCCAGTTGCTGGTGGGCAAAGATACCTTCTACCAGAGCAAGAGTCCCAGGACAAGATCCACCCATGGATTACTCTATTTCAAAGAGATGAAACTGGATGAATTCCTGACCAACGCCAGGGAGCTGGAGAAGTCCATGGAAGGAGTGGTATTATAGTCGAAAGCTGAAAGTCGAAAGCAAAAAATGAGGCCCTCCCGTGCGGAAAGGCCTCTTTTTTACTTATAGAGTTTGGTAGTTAGGCTGTTACAGCTCCTTAATCTTGAGGTTCCTGAACCATACCGCATGGCCATGGTCCTGGAGCCCGATGTACCCGGTCTTAGCCACATTGGCAAAGTCGCGATTGATTCCCGGAAACTTGCTTTTGGCTACCAACGCCTTCCACTCATCGGTCCAGAGATGGAATTCCATGGTGGTTACCCCGTCCAGTTTAAAGGCAATGGTTCCTTCGTAGGAGATGATCTCAGCCGAATGCCACTCCATGGCACCCTTAAACAGAGCCGTGTCGGATGGGATCATGTCATACAGGCTACCGGCTCTTCGGTTTCCATTCTCCCCCAGTTCATTATCAATATGGGGGCCGTCATTATCCAGGATCTGATATTCCGGTGCGGTGTACCAGATCTTGTGTTCATCCGATTCCTGTCCAAGCAGGAAAATTCCTGAGTTGCCACCCTCTTCGATCATCCAGTCCACCTTAAACTTGAAATTGGTAAACTGTTTATCAAAGATGATGTCACCTCCGAAGCCGGCTTCTCCTTTACCGGAGTTGGAACATTTTATGGCTCCATCTTCGATGGACCAACCCTGGCTGGGGAATGCATCCAGGCCGTACCCGCGCCATCCCTTGGTGGTTTCACCATCGAACATCAGTACCCAGCCCTCATTCTTCTCCTGTTCGGTAAGGGTGTTGATGGCAGCTACCTCTTCGGTAGGCACTTCAGTGGCATCAGCATCGGCTTCCCCCTCTTTCTTAGGAGCAGAAGTGCACGCTGCCAGTCCCAGGAACATAACAGCAATAAACAGATAAAAAAGTTGTCTCATCAGAATTTCTATTTAAGATTCAACTTCAGTTAAGCAGGCATGTCGGGAAGTTCCCATCCGCCTTCTCTGGGTGTATGCTTCACCAGCTCCTTGGCGAAATCCTTGGCCGAGAACTTGTCGGTCATGTCCTTCTTGAAGGTAGGATGTCCGTCATGGATCTCGAAACCATCATGGATCACCATCTGAAGTTTTTCATCATCGCCAATGTTGGTGAATTCCATCTTCTCACCATCCCATTCCAGCTCCTTGTTGAGGCCCTGGAGACGTACAGCATTTACTCCCATCACAACCATTTCGTTGAATGGTCCGGCTTCACTAAATGGAGAAGCGGTTTCTACACGGCTCTCGGGACTCTCCTTACAAGCCCTTACCCAGTCCATTTCATGGTTGGTTTCCACACGGCGCCTGAATTTCGGTGCTTCGGGTGTCCTGCCTGAGAGCAGCCAGGGATTTACTCCGTAGCAACCACAAACCAGGGTGTCCTTGGTTCCGTGGAACAGTACTCCACCACCTGCATCGTTCATGCTCTTGCCTTCCGGCCATCCTTCCGGCTTCATGGGCTGCAGTCCGCCGTCGAACCAGGTAACCTCCACTTCAGGCATCGCTACCTTGGGCAGATTATCCCTTTTGGGATAGGTCAGCTTCACCATCTGTGCATTAGGAGCACACTCGGTCAGAAGGAGGGTGGAGCTACCCTGTACCTTGGAGGGGTACTGAAGTTTCAGACCTACGAATACCGGGTGCAGGATGTGGCATGCCATGTCGCCCAGGGCACCTGTTCCATAATCCCACCATCCGCGCCAGTTCCAGGGATGATAAATCTCATTGAAATCTTTCATCTCGGCCGGACCGGTGAAGAGGTCCCAGTTGAGTGTCTTGGGTACCTTTTGTGCCTCTTCGGGTACATTGAGACCCTGGGGCCAGATGGGACGGTCGGTGAAAGCTTCCACTTTTGTTACCTCTCCGATCTCACCATTGGCGATCCATTCAGCAACCAGGTTGACACCCTCTCCTGAAGAACCCTGGTTCCCCATTTGCGTGGCCAGTTGATGCTTGTCGGCCAGGTTGGTCAGCAAGCGTGACTCATATACAGAGTGTGTCAGCGGCTTCTGAACAAATGAATGTATACCCATGGTCATGCCGTGGGAAGAGATCAGGGCGTGGGTATGATCTGCGGTGGCAATCACAACAGCGTCGATCTCTTTCGCCATCTTGTCATACATCTTTCTCCAGTCCCAGAACTTCTTGGCATCGGGATATTTATCAAATGTACGCTTTGCATATTTCCAGTCCACATCGCAGAGCGCCACGATGTTCTGGTCTTTGATGTTTCTCAGGTTGGAATTCCCCATTCCTCCAATTCCAACTGCGGCAACATTCAGTTTGTCACTGGGGGCAACGTGTCCCATTCCGCTCACCACATGACTTGGAACAATTGTAAATCCTGCGGTTGCGGCAGCAGTGGTTCCCAGGAACCTTCTGCGTGAAACGCCACCATCTTTTTCTTTGCTCATAATTAATCTGATTTTGGTTAGGTTATCTTGTGCAAAAGTTGAAAAATCGCCTTACAATTTAGTAATAAAATGTCAGAGATAAAAACCCGGCAGAGGGGATCGGAGTGGTAATTATGCTTCCATGGAATTCATTACATTTATAATATCTAACTAAACTATTACCATGAAAAAATCAAAATCAATGACCCGCAGGAAATTTGTGGCTACCACTGCTGCTGCCACTGCCTTCACAGTGGTTCCAAGGCATGTTCTGGGCGGTCACGGTTTTACCGCCCCAAGCGATAAACTCAATATCGCATATATCGGATGCGGAACCCAGGGGATCAGGGAGATGGCCAGTTTGCTCAAACAGGAAGACATCCAGATTACCTCAGTGTGCGATCCCAATAAATACACCACCAATTATGTGGACTGGTCGTTGAACGGAATCCGGAACATCATTCGGAAAACCCTGGACGAGCCGGAGTGGGGAGCTGCGATCAAAGGCATACCCGGGGGACGCGATGTGGGACAGATGTTTGTACAGATGTATTATGCCAAGCAGAAAGGAACGGCAAGCTTTGATGGTGTAAGCTCCTACATCGATTACAGGGAGCTTTTGGAGAAGGAGACAGATATTGATGCGGTAAAGATTATGACTCCCGACCACCTGCATGCGGCGGTCTCCATAGATTCCATGAAAAAGGGGAAGCATGTGGTGATTCATAAGCCCATTGCCAACCGGATGAAAGAGGCTTTGAAGACCATCGATACTGCCAGGGAAACGGGAGCAAGTTCTCACCTGCTTGCCTGGAGCGAAAGAAGCGGACTGGGAGTGGCCCTGGACTGGATCAAGCAGGGACATATTGGTGAGCTGAAAGAGATTCACAACTGGTCGAACCGTCCGATGTGGCCACAGTGGACCTCCAACCCCGAAGAGACGCCTGCCGTTCCTGACGGGTTTGACTGGCAGATGTGGCTGGGACCCGTTCCCGACCGTCCCTACCATCCCAATTACACCCATGCCGTATTCCGGGGATGGTACGATTTCGGTGCAGGAAGTATAGCCGATATGGGGCACTACAGCCTCTGGCCGCTCTTCCTTAAGTTCGGGATCAATACAGCACCACTCAATGCCCGGGCCTATGGCACCACCACCTGCCGGGTGGATAACAATGTGAGCCACGGGGTCAGGAACAATGTGGCCTTCCCATACTCCACCATCGTTGAATTTGAGTTCCCGGAGCAGGAGATGCTTTCTCCCTTCAAGTTATTGTGGTATGATGGCGGGATGAAGCCCCGTACCCCGGAAGAGCTGGATGTAGACGGCAAAGAACTGCCCAGGGAGGGGATGATGTTTGTGGGAGACAAAGGGAAGATCCTGGCCAGTTTCCACGGAGCCAATCCTAAAATCATCCCTGAAAAACGTATGGTGGAGCTTACTGGTTCTGCCAGACCACCCAAAGAGGAGACCAATCGTGATGAACGTGCCTGGATTGAAGCCTTTAAAAAAGGAGAGGAGTCGCCCGGTACCTTCCTGAAAGCAGCCCCTGTCACCCAGACCATCCTGCTGGGAGCCGTAGCCCAAAGGGCAGGGAAGAAGGTGGTCTATGATTCTGAGAAAGTGGAAATTATCGACAATGAGCGGGCCAACAAATACCTCACCCGCGAATACCGGGCAGGGTGGAAATTGTAGTAATCAGTGCTCAGACAGAAACCAATTATTCTTTAGAATATGAAAAACAAAACAAAATGGCTATCTGGCATGTTATTATCAGCTTGCCTGATTGTACAAAGTCAGAACGCCGATCCAGGCGAGATGATGCAGGGTGTAAATTTCATACAGACAAGCTGGTATACCGAAGCCGAAGATCTGAAACTTCTCGCATTGTTCGATGGACTCAGAGTGGCCGATGTTTCGGATGGAATGGATATGGCAGGCCTGCCGGACCAGGGACTTGTTGATCCGGCCATTTACCCTTCATGGGAGAATCACCAGACCATGTCGCATGTGGTAAGGGGCATTGCTCTTACTGCCAGGTACGTTCCTACCCAGAAAAGCAACAGGCCGAAGCCGGATGAGAATTTTACAGCGTGGGAAGGTAACTTTTATAACACCTATTCATCAGAGGCATTTGTTCCCCTGATCCATAAAGGAGTGATCATCGTGATAGACGATGTGGAGGAGAAGGACATTGGCTCCATTGGCTCCAATAACGTACTGATATGGAAAGAGAGAGGAGCTGTGGGGGTGGTTACAGATGCTTCTTCGAGAGATACCGATGAGGTGGCACTTGAAGAGGTCCCGCTCTACCTGAGGAAGAAGGGGAGGGGAATCCGTCCTGGCCGCAATGAGCTTGAATCGGTGAACCGGCCACTTTCCATCGGAGGAGTACTGGTATGTCCGGGTGATGTGGTTGTAGCCGATGGCGACGGGGTCATTGTGGTACCCCGAAGCGTGGCAGCTGAAGTGGCAGGATATGCGCAGGAAGTGCTCACCAAAGATAAGGCCGGAAGAAGAAATCTGTACGAGAAACTGGGCATCCCACTGGATCAGACAGTAAAATAGTTTTTGTATCAATTAATTAACTGAGGGATGTTACGTATCATACTCTTTGGAATGCTGTTGCAGACAGGACCTAACCTACTGGCAGTTGAACCTGAAACCCTGGCCATCGGTCAGAAAGCACCCGCGTTTTCCCTGAAAGGGATTGACGATCAGACTTATACTCTTAATAGTTTTAAAGAGGCGAAGGTGCTTGCCATTGTATTCACAGCCAACCATTGTCCCACGGCACAGGCCTACGAGGAGAGGATGAAGGAGCTGAGTTCCAGATATACACCGGAGGAGATGCAACTGGTAGCCATCTCCTCCAACCACCCCGGGGCAGTATGCCTGGAGGAACTGGGTTACACCGACCTGGGTGACAGCTTCGAGGAGATGAAAATCAGGGCACAATACAAAGGGTATAATTTCCCCTATCTGTACGATGGGGAAGAGCAGAGTGCTGCCCTTGCATACGGGGCCAAAGCCACCCCGCATCTATTCATATTTGACCGGGAGCGAAAGCTTTGTTACAGCGGGCGGATCGATGACATGGAAGATCCATATAAGACTCCGGCCCGGACAGATGCCCGCAATGCCATTGATGCACTACTGGCAGGAAATGTGGTAGCGGTAAAGACCACCAAAGCCTTTGGCTGTTCCATGAAGTGGAAATCCAAATTGTCATGGAGACTTACCCTGGATGAACGATGGAAGGAGAAGCCGGTAGTACTTGAGGAAACAGACCTGGAGGGAATCAAATCCCTGATAAATAACCAGGGTGATAGTTACAGGCTGATTAACGTATGGGCCACCTGGTGCGGTCCCTGTGTGATTGAGTTTCCAGAGTTTGTTAAGATGCAACGTATGTACGGACAGCGGAACTTCGAAGTGGTGTCGGTGAGTATTGACAAAGCAACAGTTACAGAGAGGGTGAAGGCCTTCCTGGTGGAACATGAGGCTGCTTTCACGAATTACCTGTATGTGGGTATCGACAGGGAGGGATTTATCAATGCCTTTGATCCCGCTTGGCAGGGAAATCTTCCCTTTACCCTGCTTGTGGCACCTGGTGGAGAAGTGCTCTATCGTCATGATGGAATCATCGATCCGCTGGAGGTGAAACAGGCTATTGTTAAAGAGTTGGGGAGGTATTTTGCCGATGACAGGCAGTAAAGTTTAAATAGATCGATCATGAGAAATGTAGTTGTTTTAACAATGCTTATCGCTTTGGGTCTGCCTGCTTGTAAATCACTCGTTTCGGACGGGGACAAATTGTTTCAGAAGGAGAACCTGGTGGCGTGGTGCATTGTCCCCTTTGATGCAGAAGATCGTTCCCCGGAGGAGCGTGCGGTGATGTTGAAAGAGTTGGGGATAACTGCCCTGGCCTATGATTACCGCGATTCCCATATTCCCTCTTTCCGCGATGAGATCGAGGTGTTGAAGTCACACGATATCTGTCTCCAGGCTGTCTGGCTGTGGGTAGATCCGCGAAAGACGGATGTGCTGGGTGCCTCCGGGAGGACCATCTTTGAAATGCTGGGTTCCAGTGGATGCAAAACGGAAATCTGGGTGGGAATGCCTGAGGATGCATTTGAAGGGCTTTCTGATGAAGAGAGCCTCGTTCTTGCGGTTTCAGCCATCAGGGAGGTTTTTTCTGAAGCAGACCAGATTGGCTGTTCCCTGGCACTTTATAACCACGGGGGGTGGTATGGCGAACCGGAGAACCTGGTTGGGATCATTGAGAAGCTGGGGTCGGAGCATGTACGGATCGTTTATAATTTTCACCATGGACATCACCAGGTAAACAGCTTCGAGGAATACCTGGATCTGATGCTGCCCCATCTCTCTACCATCAATCTCAATGGCATGAGGGTAGAGGGACCAAAGATCATCACCCTGGGAGAAGGAGACAGGGAACTGGAGATGCTGCGAACCATCCAGGCATCGGGTTATTCGGGTCCCATCGGGATCATCGGGCATACCGAGGGTGAGGACATAGGGAAAGTTCTGGAACGAAATCTAAAGGGTCTGGAGCAACTAAAAAGCCAGCTCTGAATGAAATAATTTGTTGGATCCTTCAACCTTGCTTGTTCGAGCTTTCCAAGACTATTTCGGCAACAAATTCTGTAAATTTGGAAATGTTTTGATTAACACTTGCCTCCTCGAGTGCTTCCATATATTCATTTCGCTTCTCTTTAGGGATAACTGCCCACGGAAAGCCTCCCGATGAAAGCATAACATTCATAAGAAACCGGGCTATTCGACCATTGCCATCCATGAAAGGGTGAATGAATACAAAAATGAAATGTCCAAGAATTGCCCGTACCGCATAGTTCTTTTCTTCTTTCAGCAAATCAAACAGGACAGGCATTGCATCCCTCACAGCTTCCTTATTTGGCGGTCTATGCTTTGAATTGGAAATAAACACCTGATTATTTCTGTAGCCCGCCAAATCGGATGCTTTTATTATTCCGGCAATCACACTGGGTGCAAATAGCTCTCTATACCACTCGCGGTGTTTAAAATCTGTCAGTTCGCCTGGATTTTCCCCATCAAGAACGAGTCTAATGCAATCTTTAACCTTTTGGAATGTCTGCCAATAGCCTCTTGCGGCCAGAGCATTCTTCATTTCCTGATCAACTGCACTTCCATCCGGATTCCAATCGCCCTTTCGTACTTGCTCAATAAGTTCTTCTGTTACTATATAGCCTTCAATAGATAAAGAATGATAAGCATCAGAAAGGTAAATCTCATCTACCTCTTGAAGGTACCTTCCGGGTTCTTGAGGTAGCCCCATGTCTGGAGGAAAACCATCAATAACTGTTTGTCGCATTTGATGCCACATTAGTCTGATTCTGTTTGCAAAAGGGGAGGGCTCTCGATTTGATAACAATACAGGATTCTTTTCCTTAAAAGGATCTTTTTCGCGGATATTGTAATCAGCACTTTTCATAGCGCTTACTATTTCATCGGCTATCTTATCATTGTTTATATTCCTGAAAGCACCCGCTATTCTACCAGCTTTGACCGTATGGCCCCCTTCTAGTAATATGGCTAGAATATCAGAGGAATCTACTATGCTGGCAAGACTTATCCTTGCATCAATTGGGTGCTTAGAGAAGAAGTCTTCTCCACAATTTACAAGTGCTGAAGCAAGGGAATAAACATTGATTCTCTGAATTTGATGAATCTGATTCTTTTTTGGAATATCAAGTGCTAAATCAAAAATTGAGGTTCCATGAATTAATTCAGTATTGTTGTTTTTAGCCTTAGGCGAACGTACAAGAAGTTGTTTGGGGACCATCAAATTCCCGCTGTGAATGTGCAACGATTGTTCTGGTGACAAGCACCAATCATTTCCAAAACGGGAATTCATATATTCTGATATGAAATGCCAGAATGAGGTATACCATGAAGTAGTGCTCCCCGTTTCCTCATTGGGTTTTGTGGATATATACCAGCCTTTTATTACCCGGTATAGAAAACCATTTGAAACAAGACGATCCAAATGTGTTCTTGAAAGATGACTTGTTTTAACGACTGCAAGTTCTCGATGATTTTGAAGTTTCTTTAATACTTCTAAAGATTGGGCCAATTTGTCTGATGGTGTTGCCATTAGTCCTTCCGTTTGATATCTGGTTTATTGTGCTGTACAGTATTTAGTATAACATGCTGCACAAAATTTAGTATATTATGTAAATATACTATTAAAGCGCGATATGCAAAGACTTTTACGCTGGTAGATGCACTAGTAGTTCCAGTCCAGCCCGTAACGGTCAGAGATATCGAGCCTGGGCATGGGGCCGTCCAGGGGATTGAGGTCCCTTACATACCAGTCGAACCACTCCATCTGCCTGTAGAGCACGTCGATCTGTCCCACCTGTTTGCGGTTTCCATGGCCCTCGCCGGGATACTGCACCAACCTGACAGCCGGATGGTCGTTCATCTTCATGCGGCGATAGAGCTCAATGCTCTGGGAAGGGTGCACACGTGTATCGGCTGCCCCGCCATAGATCAGTGTGGCGGTTTTGCTCTGATGTGCCCAGTAGACGGGACTGCGCTCCAGGGCCAGCTGCCACTGCTCTTCCAGTTTTTTACCGGAATGCACATACAACTCTTCATAGGCTATATCGGTGGTTCCTCTCCTGCTGATGTTGTTGCTGATCCCCACAAACATGCAAACGGCCTTCACATATTTGGTGTAATAGGTGGCAAACCAGCCCGAGGCATATCCCCCGTACGATCCACCTGCCAGTCCCACCCGATCAGGATCGGCTCCTTTAGTCCGTACGGCCCAATCGATGCCATCGGCAATGTCATCAAACTCCTTTCCGGCCGGGTCCATAAATCCCTCCATGGCAAAGTCGACTCCATACCCGGTACTGGCCCGGTAGTTCAGGTAGAGTACCAGGTAGCCTTTGCCGGCCATGACCTGTCCGGGGGTGGAATAGCGGCTGAGCCAGCCATTGGAGTGGTGTGATTCGGGTCCGCCGTGTACATAAACGATTAGTGGATAGGTAAGGCCTGCCTCATAAGCTACGGGGTGGATGATGAGACCTTCTATCTCCTGTCCGTCCCTGGCCTGGTAACGGATCACCTCCTGCCTTCCCAGTTCTTTCTCTGCCAACCATTTATTACGTTTGGAAAACTTTTTCGGGTCTTGCTTCCCATCCCAGTGATAGAGGTTGATATAGTCGGTGGGGGTAGAACCGGTAAAGATAAAGTCCTTGAAATCTGCTGTGTATTTTGGGGGACTGAAAATGATCCCACATTCTGCTGCATTCAAAAGAATCTCCCTTTTACCACCCTTCAGCGGAACGGTATTCAGTGTGGGATAAACCCCCTCAGAAGCGTAGTAGAGCAAATGGTCATCGTCTTTCCAGTTGACCCAGCTTATGTGACCCCTGAAATGCTCCGGTGTGTGATTGGAGACTGAGCCGGAGTTCAGATCTACCACAAAAGCCTGGCTTGCCTGGTGGTCATTGAGATTCAGGGCAGCGGTATAGGCCAGTTTTTTGCCATCGGGACTGAAGGCATAGTTGCCCAGTTTTCCTTCGTTCTGTGAAACCTGTTGCATGTCGCCCGTCTTCAGGTCGATCAGGTAGATCTTCCGGAACATATACCTCTGGTCGATCAGGTTTTTAGGAGAGAGGGTGGCAGCAATTTGGCTACCCTGGTGGTTAAATTCAAAATCCCATGCATTGACCTTGTCTGTCAGCTGCCAGGTACTGATCTGTTTCCACTCATCGTCAAACCAGGCCATATGGAGGTTGTTGTTTTTCAGGTTCTCCCGTTTTTGCATAGAGGAAGCCGATGTGTTCGCCGTCATAACTGTATTGGGGCGATCTGCCTTTTATTTTCCCCATGAACAGCGGTATGGGTATCCTGTCCAAAAGCGTGGTCCTGAAGTACTCGGTGTTGGATCCACCCGGAGCATCGTTGGGACCCCTGGGGGTTGAAACTGAAAAAATAAGTTCATCCTTTACCGGATTCACCTGGAGTCCACTCATGGATTCCAGTTTCAGGAGTTCTTGGGGTGATAGCACATCCTGGCTGATTGCCAGGATTGAAACCAGAAGAAATAACCCGGATAATAGCAGGGCGATCAGGTGTGATTTCAGTTTCATTTTCAGTAGATTTGGTTTGACTAAATTTAAAAATTATAACCATCAATGGAGTTTTATTTATTGATGAGATCCGGACCATGTTTCCTGTAGCCAGGGGTGGAGGGGAGATGCAGACCGCCATGGATCAGATCGATCCATACTATGTACCTTCCTGAGTATGGCCAGGGAGGGTTCCCAATTATGCCAAAATCAAATGTAACGCGGATGTGACATCTGCATCAATAGTCTGATTCGGATCTCAAATACACTCTAATGAAACGACCACCTAAAGATGTGAATTACAAGTTGATACAGATTCTGTCTCAGCTTATCCAATGCAGGTAATTCCAAGAAGATTTATTAAATGTAACAGTGTTGTGACAAACTGAATTTGCAAAAAACGGAGTCCTGTGTGTGAATATTTCTCTCCAAAATATCTCCTGGCATCGATTTTAGAGGCTTTCAACTAAAGTAATATCCATTTATTATTGGTTATCACTTGCAGGAGACCTGAATTGAAGGCCAGTCCTACAACTCAAAGAAGACTCAGGGTATTACTGGGGATGTCCAAGCACTTAAGAACAGAACCATGAAATCCTGTGGGTGGATACCTTTCAGAATGTGATGAAGCATGTAAGCAGGGAACTGGAACCCGGTCAAGCCTCTACAGAATAAGTTTAATTAGGATAGAGGAAGGTAACATCACCGGTCTGAACCTCCTGTAACCCTCCGGTATAGGTAATCCAGGCTTTGTATATGTAGACACCGGGTGCGGCCAGATCGCCTGTAATTACGTACCCGTCCCATCCTACATATACTTCATTGGTTTCAAATATCTTATGGCCAAGCCTGGAGTAGATGACCATTTTTAATTTAGTGGCCCCGGTCAGTTTGGGGTGAAATACAGTGAGATCATCACTTCCCGGGGTCCATGCTCCTCCTGTGGGTCCTGTACCGTTCCAGACAAAAGCGTTGGGAAATTTGGCCTGACCCTCGCCGGCAAGGATGGTAACCAACGATTCACGAACCAGGGTGTCCAAACACCCCTCGACGCTGGTGGCGTAGAGGGTGACTGTATAGATACCCGCTGCACTGTACACATGGAAAGGATTCTCCTCAAGGGAGGTGCTTCCATCTCCGAAATCCCAGCGATACTCCACTGCATTGACCGAGCTGTTGAGGAAGCTGAACTCTTCAGCTGTATGCCCGGGGTCTGTTGTTGCGGGTTCAAAATATGCCTGTGGAGGCTCGTGTACAAAGATGATCTCTTCGGTTTGATCGGTTCCTGACAAACCTGTCACATCCAGGGTCACATGATGCTCCTTGCCCTCCAGGAAGGTGTGTGTGGGATTGGGTTCTGATGAAACAGATCCATCGTCAAAATCCCACAAATAGCTTTCGGCATACAGGCTGTTGTTCCTGAATGCGACCTCCAGGGGAGGACAACCGGTGGTATCGGGTGAAAATGCAGCAACCGGCGCTGGTGGAAGGATCTGGATCTGCCTGGTCATGCTGTCCACGCATTGTGCAGAGAAAGTTCTCAAAGTGATGTCGAACACCCCATAGTTTCTATAGGTATGCTGACCAGGCTCCTCGCTGGGAGAGCTGGTTCCGTCACCAAAATCCCATATGAAGCTCCAATTGCCCGCGCTGCTCAGGTTACTCAGCGTAACAATGACATGGGGATACTGCAGGGTCTGAGGGATGACTGAAAAATCGGCCACGGGGGTTGGAAATATCTCCACACTGCCGGTCACCGAGTCCACACACCCAAAGTCAGATTCCACCTTTAACTTTGTGGAATAGATCACAGCCTGATCTCCATTTTCATTGACATAGGTATGTATGGTCCAGTTGGTTGTAGTGGTTTTGCCACTTCCGTCTCCGAAATCCCAGGTGTATTTGGGATAACCCTCCCTGGCCCTGAAAACCACGTCGGCTGGACTGCAAACATCGTCAATCTCCTTGGTAAAGGTCATGTCGGGGTGGGGATGGACCTCCATCACCAGGGTGTCGAATACTTCGGTTTCCAGGTCATTGTACTCCTGGTGTTCGATGACCTTGTGAATGATATACTCATTGCGTCCCAGCTGGTTGTTCAGGTAGAGTGTAAATATGCCGGAGGGAAGGTTGACCAATGTCTCCATATTTCCTCTGATCTCCACCAGGAGCTCGAAACGGGAGGTATCCACATCACCGGTGATCAGGATCTCTGCCGTAGTTTGATTGTTGCTGAGCTGGCACCATGCAGCATCCTCAGTCAGGAATTCGGCAAACGGAGGACCCTGGGCCACAGCGTTTCCTTCCACCGAAAGGAAGAAAATGACCCATATGAAAAGCAGTGATGCCCGTACTTTCATAAAGGAAATTTATGAAATTAATATTTAATAGTCATTAAAGTCCCATTTCCCGCGGAACGGCCTGGTGAGCATACTGTTTGCATCGTCATCATTCACAAACAATTCGTGGTTCGGCTTCCATAGCAGGGGTCTTTCCAGGGTATAGGCAATGTTCACAATGTTGCACAAAGAAGATGTTCTGTGTCCGGTCTCCACATCGGAGATGGGACGGGTCCGTTTCTTGATGGCATCGATCCAGTCCTGGTAATGGTCTTCGCTGCGGTAGAGAGGGGTATCACTATCTTTCAGTTCCAGTTTAGTGAGCCCTTTAATGTCTGAGCGGTAAAAGCTTCTACTTACTTCAATCTTTCCCTCTGAACCTATAAACTGTACAGCGTTGCCTTCTCCCCAGTCCACATGGTTCATGACCACTCCGTTTTCATATTTCATCTGCATTCCTCTTTCGGCACGTTTCTCAGGCGGGATAAATTCCACAGGTCCCGACTTGTCCATGCCCATGGCCCACTGACCGATGTCGAACATATGTGCTCCCCAGTCGGTGATCATTCCACCGCCGAATCCGCGGTAGCTCCTCCAGTTGGCCCAGCCCCTGCTTTCAATGGGGGGTGCAAGATCAGGATTGAAATTCCGGAACAGGGAGGGTCCCACCCAGAGATCCCAGTTCAGGGTTTCGGGAACCGGTTCTGCGGCCAGTTCACATGCCATCACCGGTTTGCCTACATTCACATTGATCTCTTTAATTTGGCCAACATAACCGTTGGAGACCATTTCACAGGCATGTCTGAAATTCCTCCACGATCGTTGCATGTTACCTGTCTGGAACACGCGGTCATATTTCCGGGCAGCCTCTACCATGGCCCTGCCCTCTGCCACGGTCAGTGCCATCGGTTTTTCACAAAAGATGTCCTTACCTGCCTTTGCCGCATCAACAGCCATCATGGCATGCCAGTGATCGGGGGCCACTATCACCACCGCATCGATGTCTTTTCTGTCAAGAAGTTCGCGATAGTTTTCATAGGTATCCACTGTCTGGGTGCCTCCCCCAAGTTTATCGGCATTGAGCTTTTCAGCGGCCTGCTTAAAACGTTCCAGTTTAAGCTTATCCACATCGCATGCTGCAAGCACCATGGTTTCGGGACACTTCCCAAGACTTCCCGCCAGACCGATGGCCTGCTTTCCTACTCCAATGTATCCCAGGTTGATCCTGTCGCCCGGGGCGGTCTTACCTGTTCCAGCCATGACCTGACGTGGTATTACTGTAAATGCTCCTGTGGCAACTGCTGATTTGCCGATAAATTCTCTTCTTTTCATTGTGATTGGTTTGGTTAGGAATCGATGCTTACTCCGTAAAAGTAGCAGATGATCCTTAAAAAGCAATGGAAGAGGGCGGGTTAATAGAGGATTTTATCCTCCAGGCCATTCCATTCTTCCAACAAGAGGTCCATGTCTGGTATCCCTATTTGGGTGGTATTCATCTCCCTCTGGCCGGGGAGCCTGGCCAATTCCTCGTAGAGATGACTATCCATAAATCCTATGTCTTCAGCCTGTTTGCGTCCGCCACAAAAGAAGAGATTGCGAATATCGGCCCAGTAAATGGCTGCCAGACACATGGGACACGGTTCGAAGTTGGAATAGATGGTGGCGCCTGTGAGGTGATGCACTTTTTCCAGGCCGCAGGCATTCCGGATGGCATTTACTTCAGCATGAGCTGTGGGATCATGGGAACTGAGGACGCTGTTGTGGCCCCTGCCAATGATCTTTCCGTCCCGTACAATTATAGCTCCGAAAGGTCCGCCGTCACGGGCTCGTATTCCTTTGGCTGCTTCTTCAACGGCCATTTTCAGAAATTCCTTGTGAGCTTTCATCTGCTTTGAATTTACTATAATTTAAATGATTCAAACGACATAGTTTTGGAGGGCTTGGTTCGAGGGGTAAAAATATTATTATTTTTGAGAAACATTTAGTTAGACCGATCTTCTATGGCTGTACTAAAGAGCATCAATCCATTTAACCCGTCAAGGATCATCAATTATCCTCAGGTATCGGATATGAACCTGGCTTTGCAGGTGGGTCGTGCGCACACCACTTTTGAAAAATACAGGCATACTTCATTTGAGGAGCGGACTAAACTAATGAACCGTGTGGGTGCTATTCTCCGGGAACAGAGCAGGGAGTATGCAGAGGCGATCACCGGTGAGATGGGAAAACCGGTGGGTGAGGCGGAGGCTGAAGTGAGAAAGTGTGCCTTGGTATGTGAATACTATGCTGAACATGCCGAAAGTTTTTTGGAGACCAAGCAGGTGGAGACGGAAGCGGACGAGAGCATGGTGATTTGCGAGCCTCTGGGACCTGTGCTGGCTGTTATGCCCTGGAATTTTCCTTTCTGGCAGGTGTTCCGTTTTGCTGCTCCGGCCCTGATGGCAGGGAACACGGTGCTGCTGAAGCACGCATCCAATGTGCAGGGATGTGCACTGATGATAGAGTCAATCTTCAAGGAAGCCGGATTCGAAGAGGGGGTGTTTCAGAACCTGGCCATAGGCTCCGAACGGGTGGCATTGGTCATTTCCAATGAGTATGTCAGAGCAGTAACTCTTACCGGATCTGAACAGGCGGGAGTGGCTGTGGCATCCGAGGCCGGCAGGCACCTGAAAAAATGCGTACTGGAACTTGGCGGGAACAATGCCTTTGTGGTGTTGAACGATGCAAACCAGAAACTGGCCCTGAACCTGGCCATCCCGGCGAGGATGCAGAATGGCGGACAGAGCTGCATTGCAGCCAAGAGATTTATCCTGGAGTCGTGGATCGCCGAGGATTTTGTACCCAGGCTTGTGAGCAAGGTGGAAGAGCTTGTTATGGGCGATCCCATGGAGGAGGGAACCCAGGTGGGTCCGCTGGTATCGGTGAAGCAGGCCAGGGAGGTGGAGGAGCAGGTGAGAGAATCCATTAAGATGGGTGCCAAGCTGTTGATTGGCGGAAAGCGAAACGGGCCCTTTTATGATCCAACTATCCTCTCGGGGATCACACCCGGTATGCCGGTATTCGATGAAGAAGTTTTCGGACCTGTATTTGCCATTATGGAGGCAAGCTCCCCCCAACATGCTCTTGAACTCTCCAACCAATCGAGATTCGGACTGGGATTGCAGCTTTTTACCCAGTCGGAGAGCTCGGTCAGCCTTTTTGTAAAAGGGGCCCAGGAGGGAGCGGTTTTTGTCAATGCCATGGTGAAATCGGATCCCAGGCTGCCCTTTGGAGGCACCAAGCGTTCCGGGTACGGTCGCGAATTATCATCAGAAGGAATTAAGGAGTTTATAAATATAAAAACTGTCTGGATCGATTGATTGGTCCGGATCAAAATCTATTGTACCCATGAAGAAGATCTTTCTTTTGGCTGCCTTGCTGTTCTCCCTGGTGGGCTTAGTGGCACAGAGCGGTTCATTTTCCAAACCCTCCGACTTTTTCGGATTTGAACCGGGATCGGACCGGAACCTGTTCACCTATGAGCAGTTAATCGAGTATATGGTAAAACTGGATGGGGAGTCGGACCGCATCAAAATGGAGGAGATCGGCCACTCACCCATGGGGCGCCCCATGTATATAGCCTTTATCTCCAGCGAAGCGAATATCGCAAACCTGGATGCCATGAAGAGTGTGAACCGGGAGCTGGCGCTGAATCCGGCGATAGATCCCGAAACGTTGCAGGGAATGATCAGTGACGGAAAGGTATTTGTGCTGGCCACTCTTTCCATGCACTCCTCCGAAGTGGCCCCCGCACAGTCGGCCCCGCTGATTGCCTATGATCTTGCCACCACCACCGACGAAAAGAAGCGGGAGTGGCTCAACAACGTGGTCTACATGATGATCCCCAACCACAATCCCGATGGCATGAACCTGATCGTGGAGAACTACCTGAAACATAAAGGTACCAAATACGAAGGGGCATCTCTGCCGGCAGTCTATCACAAGTATGTGGGACACGACAACAACCGCGATTTTGTGATTCTTAGTCAGGACGACACCAAAGCCATTGCCAGTATCTACAATCAGACCTGGTTCCCGCAGGTGATGGTCGAAAAACACCAGATGGGATCCACCGGCACCCGCTATTTTGTGCCCCCCAACCACGATCCCGTTGCCGAAAATGTGCCTGCAGGGATCTTCCACTGGGGAGGGGTATTCGGACAGCACATGGCCACCGACATGACCGCCCAGGGACTGGCCGGGGTGTCGCAGCACTACATTTTCGATGATTACTGGCCCGGTTCCAC